>WAQM01000140.1 GCA_015520245.1 Pyrodictiaceae archaeon | reverse complement strand
TGGCGGGCTTCAAGGTCTCTGGCAGCGCCGCGGCCGTGCGCTGGGGCGGCGTCCTGGTCCATGGTACGCTGCTCGTGGAGACAGACCCCCAGCTCGTCAAGAGGCTGACACCCCCACCGCCGAGGCCCCCGCCGGGCGTTGACCCGGTGAAGTACCGGCCGGGCAGCCTACGGGGCCTCCTGGGGGGCGTCACGGTCGAGGACGCGGCCGGCGCGCTGATCGACTCGCTCTCGGAGTACTTCGGCGGGCTGAGGCCCACGCTGGTGCCCGGCGGCGTGCTCGAGGCCGCCAGGCTGCTCGCAAGGAGGCACCTGGACCCCGCCTGGGTCAGCGGGGCCAGGAAGCTAAGCCACTACGAGGGCCTCGTTGGCGAGGCGCGGAGGCTGGCGTGCGGCCGGCTCAGCGCTGCTCCAGCGTGGAGCCGAAGACCTTGACCACGTAGTTGTAGGCGGAGTAGGCCGCCACCGCCCCCATCGCGGCCGCGGTTACGATCTGCCTGAAGCCCTTCCACATCGTCGTGCAGTCGCCGGCCGCGAAGACCCCGGGCAGGTTGGTCTCCATCCACTCGTTCACCTTTATGAAGCCCTCCTCATCGACCTCCAGGCCGTTCTCGACGGCCCACTCGCGGAACGGCTCGAACCCTATCTCGACGAAGACCCCCCTCACCGGGATCTCGCGCAGCTCCCCGCTCCTTACATCCCGCACCACCACCGAGCGCACCCTGTCGTCTCCCCGGATCTCGACGACGACGCTGTTGAGCACCAGCTCCACGTTCGGCCTCTCCCTAACCTGCTTGATGTAGTAGGGCTGCGCCCTGAACTCGCTCCGCCGGTGGATCAGGTACACCTTCTTGGCGTACTCGGACAGTATGAGGGCTGCTTCCAGCGCGGAGTCGCCGCCGCCGACGACCGCTACCGCCTCGGCCCCGCGGTAGAGCGGCGCGTCGCAGACCGCGCAGTAGCTAACGCCGCGCCCCACGAAGCGGTCCTCGCCTGGCACGCCCAGCCTCCGCCTCCTCGTCCCGATGGCCACGATTAGCGCCCGGGCCAGGGTCCTGCGCCGCCTCCTGGTCTCCACGACGTAGTGGTCCCCCTCCCTCCTGAAGCGGGTGACCGTGTCAAGGATCACGTCGACGCCGTACTTCTTGGCGTGGCTGTAGAACAGCTTCACCATCTTGGAGGCCGGCGTGTCGGGCAGGCCGAGATAGTCGTCGACAACGCCAGCCTCGTTCAGCATGCCGCCTATGCGGTCGGCCACCACCGCCGTGACCATGCCGAACCTCCTGGCGTAGATGGCCGCGCTGAAGGCGGCCGGGCCGCCGCCGATTATGACCACGTCGTACCGATCTCGGAGCCTATCCAGCCCTGGGAGCCTCAGCGCCACGCCCAACACCTTAAGGCGCAGCGGGCCGGCGCCAGATATTACCCTAACCCGGCCGCCGCTAGGTGGCGGCCTTGGCGAGGAGGCCCAGGCACGCTGCCGGCCTCGACCCAGACCTCGTGGGGGCCAGGGCCTACAGCCACCCCGCAGTGAGGTCCTGGTGGGAGTGGCTGCTCACGGAGTACAAGCCGCGCTACCCCGTGGCCCTCGTGACGCCCTGCTCGAACGTTAAGCCCTACACCAGGAGCCCCACGAGCCGTAAGATACGCGGGCTGCTCAGGAGGCTGGGCGCGTGGGACGGCGAGGCCGGGAGGCCAGAGCGCCTGGAGTGGCTCTACCTAAGCGACCTGCTGGTCCTGGTGCCCTACGAGAGGGCGGAGGCCTACCCCGCCTGCTGCTACGAGGTCCCGCCGGAGGTAGCCGTCGAGGCCGGCATGGTGGGGAAGGTCGCCGAGGTGCTGGCCGCGTTCATGGAGAGGGGGTTCGTGAGGGAGGCTGTCGTCTTCCTGCCGCGCTCCCACATGGCCCTCTGGCTCGAGGCGAGGGGGAGGGCGAGGCGCTGGCCCCGGGAGCATATAGTACCCTACACGATCTACCGGCTCGACCGGCTGGCCCGCGCCCTCCAGAGCGTGCTGGCGCCGTGATGAGCCCGCGCCTACCGACCCGGGGGATGACGATGGTCTTGAGTGCTGACGCGCCCCTCACTCCGTTATCGCTATGTACTCGGGCAGCCACGTCAGCAGCTCCTCTATGACCTGGTCGGGGTCCTCTATCTCCTCGACCTCCTCCTCCTCGCCGGACACGATGCCCTGGATCGCGTGCGCTATGGCCGAGAGCATCAGCGTGTAGGACTCGCGCGTCAGCTTGGAGAGGGCGGCGGCCGCGTCCGTCACCCTCTTCCACGGGTTGTCGCCCTCGAGCGCCACGCAGAAGTCGTCGGGCTGCTCGAGGCCGAAGTGGCAGAGGAGGTGCAGGCCCTCGCGGACCTCGACCCCCACGACCCGGCTGCCGCGGTACTCCTCCGCGCCGACGACCCTCTGGCTCAGCGCTGCGTCCACGAGCTCGCGTAGCGGGAAGCGCGACGTTGGCGGGCCGTAGATGCTCCCCCGCAGCTTCAGCCCCTTGAGCGGCTCCAGCGCGCGGTAGACGTCGTCGTACTTGACCGTCACCTGCATGCTCACGGTCCCACCCTTCGCCGGGTCCGCCGCGCTGTCCCCACCCGCGCTAGGAGATATGCGTGCGGCTCGGGCTCAGTACATCAGCGGCATTATCGCGCCCCAGCCGCCGTGGAACCGCCCCCTCACCTTCACGCTGTAGCCGCAGCGGGGGCACTTGTTGTCCTTCGTCAGCCTCCACGCGGTCACCGCGAAGCCGCGGCGCTCTATCACCTTGTAGCCGCAGCGGGGGCAGTATGTGTTCTCGAGCGGGTGGCCCCACACGTTGCCTATGAAGACGTGCTTGAGACCCTCACGCCTCGCCACCTCCGCCAGCCTCTCCAGGGTCTCGACGGGCGTCGGCGGGAGGTCGAGCAGCTTGTAGTCCGGGTGGAAGCGGAGGAGGTGGAAGGGTGTCTCCTCGCCTAGGTTGTCGGCCACCCACCTGGCGAGCCTCCTAACATCGTCCTCCCTGTCGCCGTACTTGGGGACGACGAGGTTCGTGATCTCGATCCACCAGCCCTGCCTCCTCATCTCCAGCAGGGCGTCGAATATCGGGCTGGGGTCGGGGACGCCCATGAACTTGCGGTAGAACTCGGGGTTGGCGCCTCCCTTGAAGTCCACCGTCGCCGCGTCCATGTAGGGGCCTATTTCCCTCACAGCCTCCGGCGTCATGTAGCCGTTCGTCACCATCATGTTGTACAGGCCGTGCTTCTTGGCCAGCCTGGCGACGTCGTACATGTACTCGAAGAAGATGGTCGGCTCGTTGTAGGTGTAGGCGATGCCCTCCGCGCCCACCTCCAGGGCCTTCCTCACCACCTCCTCGGGGTCGAAGTAGCGGCCGTAGAGGCCCTTCTCCAGGCGGGACTGGCTTATCTCCCAGTTCTGGCAGAACATGCAGTAGAAGTTGCAGCCCACGGTGCTGATCGACAGCACCCCGCTCCCCGGCTCGAAGTGGTAGAGCGGCTTCTTCTCCACCGGGTCCACGTTCATCGCGGTCAGCAGGCCGTAGACTATGGTGTAGAGCCTGCCGTCCACGTTCTTCCGGACCCCGCAGGCGCCGTAGCGGCCGGGCGCTATCAGACAGCGCCTGGCGCACAGGCGGCAGCGGACGTACCCCCGGCGCCCCGCCACGGGCTCCCACAGCCTGGCCTCCCTAACGTACGGCCTGCCCTCCACCCCGCGACCCCGACCGCTGAGCTTGCGGCGGGGCCCTGCATAAACCCAGCCTACCACACCACGAGCTCGCGGTGGAGCGCGCGTGGGCGGCGGGCGCCGCACAGCACGAGGGGGAGGGTGCGGCCGCAGCTAGGGCAGCGGGCGCCGCCCTCGGCTTCACGCGCCCTCACCCTCACGCCGTAGGCGTGCCTGGATACGACCGGCGTACCGCAGTAGGGGCACGCGGTGGAGGTCAGCGTGTAGCTCGTGTCGCCGTACAGGTAGGTGAACGGGTCGTCCTCGCGGAGCTCCTTGACCAGCTTGTAGGCCCTTGCCGCCGCCTCGTCCGAGCTCGGCACCACATGGATGACCACCCTGTCCCGGTAGCGGGCCGCGAGCTCGGAGGCTATCGCCTCGGCCCGCCTGCTGCCGTCGTAGGGTACGAGTAGCTCGACTAGCCTGCCCG
Source organism: Pyrodictiaceae archaeon (assembly GCA_015520245.1). Lineage (GTDB taxonomy): Archaea > Thermoproteota > Thermoprotei_A > Sulfolobales > Pyrodictiaceae > WAQM01. The sequence goes on along the minus strand of WAQM01000140.1, from coordinate 4,435 downwards.
TGGAGAGCATCGCGGCGAGGCCGCGGGCGAAGGCTGCCGCGAGCCTCGGCTCCGGGGACACGGGGACGGGGTGCTCCACGACGAACGCGTCCACGAGGGCCCCGAGCTCACGGTAGCGCTCCGGTGCCGCGAGCCCCGACGCCCTGATGGCCACGCGGAGGCCGCGCTCCCTAACGCTGCGCGCTAGCTGCAGGACCCAGTCGTGGACGGCGGGCTCGCAGCCGTCGATCAGCACCAGGTCGGCGGCCGCCAGGCGGGCCTTCGACACCACCGCGTCCGGGCTAAGCTCGCGCAGCACGACCGCCCTCGGGTCGGCGTAGTCGCGCCACCAGCAGCTGCTGCAGCTGTAGAGCGCGCCGGGCACGACGACCCTCAGCGCAACGCCGCCGGGGCACAGGTGGTAGAGGGGCACGTCGTCGACGCTTAGCACGCTCATGTAGACCGCGCGCCACGGGTGTAGGTCGCCGCGGGGCCCCACTACCCCGCAGTACGGCGAGTCCAGGCTGCAGGCGCGGAAGCACCTAGCGCACCTGCTACTCGACCTCAACGGTCCTGCCCTCGGCCTCGTAGCTGCGCCTCTCAAGCTCCCGCGCGCGGCGGGCCAGCTTGACCGCGGCCTCCACGGCCCTGCGCGCGTACTCGTCCACCCTCTCAAGCGCCTGCAGCCTGTTCATGCCGGGCCCCGACACACCGAGCGCCACCGGCTTGCCGTACTCCACCGAGAGGTCCATGAGCTTGCGGGCCACCTGGTGCGCTATCACCTCGTCGTGCTTGGTTGCGCCGGTGATTATGGCTCCGAGCGCCACGACCGCATCGACGTCGTCCTTCTCGAGCAGCCTCCTCACGAGGAACGGTATGTCGTATGCGCCCGGCGCCTTCACCACGTAGGCGACCTCCGCGCCCAGGAAGCGGGCATGCGCCAGCGCGCGCTGCAGCATCAGGTACGTGATATCGTAATTGAACTCGGAGACGACTATGCCCAATCTGACGCGCTCGCGTTCGGCCATGCTCTCACCCGGCCGCAGGGGCCGGGAGCTCGGAGAAGCCGGTGGTGCCGCCGCCGGGATTTGAACCCGGGACCTCCGGATCTCCCAGGCGCCCGACCTCGGCCGCAGACCGGGGCGCCATATGAGTCCGGCGCTCTACCAGCTGAGCTACGGCGGCAGCCTCCCGGCGGCGGCTGCCGTGTCGGGATGGAGGCCGCGGGCGGGGGCGTTAATACGTTTCCCGCTGAGCTGGGCGCACCCGCGCGCCCGCGACGCGTAGAGCCTCTCGACGTAGAGCCTCGCTATGGTCATCTCGGCGGGGAGCCTCGCTATGATCGGCGACACTTCCTCGCTGCTCGCCGGCAGCTCCGCGCCGCGGTCGACCACCAGGATTGGGTTCAGCGAGTCCCTCACCTTCACCGTCTCGACGTACTTGTATATCTTGTCCTCGGGTACGCACTTGGAGAGCCTCCTGTACGTATCCTCGAGCTCGTCCATGACGCCCTCGGGGCCCCCGACCACCACCCTCTCGTACACCATCTTGGGGCCCATGCGGAACAGGAACAGGCGGGCCAGCTCGGCGGCGCGGCCCTGGCCCCGCTTGGCGAGCCACGCTATCTTGCTAGCCAGCCACGAGTCGTCCAGGTACGCGTACTCCTCACTACGCGCCATCTTGGCCAGCCCGTCAGGGGTAAAGATCTGCTCGACCTCGGGGTCCTCCTCGGCCAGGGCCTCGAACACCCTCGAGAGCAGGAGGGTGTACGCAGTGACGGTCTTGTGGTGGTAGACGGCCCTGTACATGTGCAGCCTCGCTATGTAGAAGTTCTCGAGCGCCCCGACGCCCTTGTAGAGCAGCGCTAGCCTCCCGCTGCTGTCCACCGTGAGGGTGTCTATGAGGCGCTCGCGGTCGATTAACCCGTAGGCGACGCCGGTGTGCAGCGCGTCGCGCGGCAGGTAGTCGAGCCTATCGGCGTCAAGGTCGCCCGAGAGCAAGCTCGTGAGCAGCTGGTTCCTGTGCGTGCCCTCGATGACACTCGCCACCTCGTCTGGGTCCACGCCAGCCACGCTCAAGGCCTCCTTTATCTCCGGGTTCTCCCTCACCACGACGACCGTCACCCTCTCGTGGAGCTTCCTCGAGTCGGCCCCGTACCTGCTGTGGTAGGCGTACTCGAGCGCGTGGCTGTAGGGCGGGTGTCCCACGTCGTGGAGCAGGGCCGCGAGGCGCAGCACGAGCTCCTCGTCGCCGCCCATGTAGCCCATCCGGCGCAGCCTCCTCGCCATCAGCGTGGCGACGTGAGCGACGCCGATGCTGTGGGAGAACCTCGTGTGCTCAGCGCCGGGGTAGACGAGGGAGGCGAGGCTAAGCTGCTTCACCCTACGCAGCCTCTGGAAGACCGCCGTGTCGATAACCGCCTTCTCGGCCGCCCCGAGCTTTATGTAGCCGTAGAGCTCATCGTAGATCCTGAACGCACCTGGCAAGGAGGCACCACACCGTCGGTCCCGGCCTCGCCCTAGGCTCTGGGGGGACGAGACCTATAGCGTTTCCAGCGCAGCGCGGTCGGCCGGGCTCAGAGCAGCCCCGCGACCCTTAGGGCCCTGAGCGCCCGCTCGGCAACCCACCTGTCCATGCCCGGGAACCGCATCGACACGTACTCCACCGGGTCGTCCACCGGGGGGTACACCTGCGTCGCGACGAAGTGGACGCGGGCGGCAGCCACTATGGCGTAGCCGCAGTCGACCCTCAGACCGTCACCACACAGGCTAGCCACCAGGCTGGCCAGCCTCTGGGCGGCCCGCCGCGCTATCGGCCGGAGCCTCCCGAGCGCCGCGTCGCGGGCCAGCTCGGGGCTGTAGACTCCGAACCCCTCGAGCCTGAAGCTGTAGCCCAGCCCGTCGCCGGCCGCTGCCGCCAGGTAGTAGACCGCGTGGAGGACCGGGCTCCTCGCGAGGCCGACGGCTGCTAGCGCCCTCATCCAGCCGCTCCCGCCGTGGACTGGAGGGATAATACGTATTAAAGGGCTGGGAGCTGGCGAGGCGGGTAACACCGTAGCGCAGGTGTAGCATCGTGAAGGGCAAGGTATAAAGGGGGGCGGGGATCCGCGATCGCGCCGGACAGCCGGGTCGTCTAGCGGTCAAGGATGCGGGGCTCTGGCCCCCGTGACCGGGGTTCGAATCCCCGCCCGGCTACCATTCTCCGCACCAACCCTCCGGTAGCCCTCCGCGCCGACACCGCGTAACCGCGGGGCGCACGGCATGGCGCGGCTGGTGGCGACCCTCGGCACGCAGCCGGGCAGCGTCTACGAAACGCTGCTCAACTTGTGCCGAGGCGCCTACGACTACGGGGAGAAGGAGTCGCCCAGGCTGAGCATAGACGAGGTGGTGCTGGTCCACACCCGCGGCGCCGTGGTCGTCGAGGCCTACAGGCTGGCTAAGCTGCTCCTCGCCTGCCAGCGCCACGTGATGCCCCAGGAGCTCAGGCTACCCAACCACTGCCACGTGGGTAAGATAGTTGCCGCGCCAGTCGAGCTTGAGGACGTGGACAGCAGGCGCGGCTTCGAGGAGTTCTACAGGGTCGTGAGGGCCAACGTTAGCCGAGGGGACGTAGTCGACGTCAGCGGCGGCCGCGTCGCCATGGGGGTCGCGGCCGCCCTCGCCGCCCGCGACGCGGAGGCCATGGTGGTCGCGAGCGTCATACCCTCCGAGGAGTACCAGCAAGTCGAGTCCGCCAGGAAGGCGATCCTGTCGACGTACGACGTGAGGGGCGTGCTGTCGGAGCTCGAGCAGGGCCTCCTCGCGTGCCATGAGCTCCCCGACAGGTACCCCGAGCTGGCCCGCCAGCTGGCGCGCCTGGTCACCGGCAGGGCGGTGACGTACGTGCTCTACCCGTAGACCCTGAGGTAGACCGCCTTTAGGTAGGCTAGGTGCTGGTTCGACAGCCTCACCGGGTGGTCGGGGGGCAGGCCGCGCACGTCGCCCACGACGTGGTAGCTCCGGGGCCCCACCGCCTCAGCCACGAGCGCGGAGAACTCGCTGCGGGTCAGGAAGGTGCTGCAGCTGCTGAGGAAGAGCAGGCCCGGGCCCCTCAGCAGCCCGGCAGCCGCCCTGAACACGCGCCGGTAGGCCCTCAGGCCGGCCGGCTTGTCCTTCTCGGCCGGGATGAAGGCCGGGGGGTCGACGAAGACGGCGTCGAAGGCCGGCTCGAGCCTGCGGAGGGCCGCCCACACGTTGTCCGCGATAACCTCGGCCGAGCCCTCCACACGGTTCAGCCTCAGGTTCTCCCTCAGCAGCGCCACCGCGCGCTCGTCCACCTCAACGAACACCGCGCGCCTCGCCCCCGCGAGGAGCGCGTGTATGCCGAAGCCTCCCGTGTAGGCGAAGAGGTCGAGGACGGTCGAGCCCGGCTCCACGAGCCTCTCCGCGTCCAGCCGGTTGAGCCTCTGGTCCAGGAA
>WAQM01000139.1 GCA_015520245.1 Pyrodictiaceae archaeon | reverse complement strand
CCTGTACGACGCGTGGGTTAGAGGGAGCTTCGTCAGCCTGGACGAGCTGTGCGCCTTGTTAGAGGCGCGCCACGTCTGCGTCTACGGTGGCAGCGTCGACGTCGAGAGGGCGGCTCCAGCGCGCGACTGCGAGGTCATAGTCTCGGCCGACGGGGTGACCGAGCTACTGCTCGAGTACGGCCTCACCCCCCACGTGGTCTTCACCGACCTGGACGGCCGGCTTGGGGCCCTCCTCCGGGCCGCCGGCGCTGGGAGCCTCGTTGTGGTCCACGGCCACGGGGATAACGTGGCGCAGCTAAGGTACCTCGTGCCCCTGCTCGGTAGGGTCCATGGGACTGTGCAGGCGCTCCCTCCCTCACCCACTAAGTTCGTGACCGTGCTCGGAGGCTTCACCGACGGCGATAGAGCCGTGGCTGCCGCCGTGTTCTGCAGGGCTAGGCGCGTGACTCTATACGGCATGAGCTTCGGCATGCCCGTGAGCAGGTACTCTAAGCCGTGGCTCAGAGGCGCAGTGAGGCCATGGCCAGAGAAGCGGGCCAAGCTTCTGTGGGGGGCAAGGCTTGTAAGCTTCCTACTCCGGGTGGGGTCCGCCCTGGGGATTGAGATCAGTTGGTCGGAAGATGATGAGGGAATATTGCGCCGATGAGTATGAGGAATCGGTTCTCGGCTGACAAGGGGCCCCGTGCGATAAGGGTCGTGACGGGGTCACGGATACACCTCGGCTTCTACGGCTTTGACGACAAGCACCGCCTCTACGGAGGGCTCGGTCTGGCGCTCTACTACCCGACGTACGACCTAGTCGTGAGCCCCGCCAAGAGCCTCAGCGCGGAGGGATGCCAGAGCGAGCGGGCGTTCCACTTCGCAAGGCGGGTGCTAGACCTCGTCGACGCAGGCTTCGAGCTGAGCATAACCATACGCAAGTGCATCCCCCAGCACGTGGGGCTGGGCTCCACGACCCAGCTGGCGCTCGCTATCTACGTGGCCGCGGCGAAACTGGCGTCCCGCAGCATAGACCTGGAGGAGGTCGCCAAGGCTTTGGGGAGGGGCGCCGTCTCGGGCATAGGGCTGACAGCCTTCGCTCGCGGCGGCTTCATAGTTGACGCTGGGTTGCCCCCTTTGAGACCCAGCGGCTACGTGGTCAAGCCGCTGTTGAGGCTGCGCTTCCCCCGCGATTGGGTCCCCCTACTCGCCGTCCCAAAGGTGGAGTGGAGGGTCGCCGAGCATGAGGAGCCAGCACTTTTCCGTAAAGCGGGCGGGCTCAGCCCCGAGCAGAGGGCCGAGCTGTTGTACACGGTGTTCCGCGTCATGCTGCCTTCAATAATTGACCGGGACTTCCTAGGGTTCACCTCAGCGCTCGAGAGGGTCCAGCTGCTCACGGGCGCGTACTTCGCCGGAGCGCAGGGCGGTATCTTCTGCTGCCCGGAGTCCGAGCTCGTGGCGGGTCTGCTCAAGGAGCTGGGCGCGCGTGGCATCGGTCAGAGCAGCTGGGGGCCTCTCGTTTACGGCTTCTACGAGGGCGTCGAGGCGGCCAGGAGGGCCGCCAGGCTCCTACCCAGCCTCGCCGAGAGGGAGGGCGTCGAGCTCGCGTTCGTGGCGGTAGGCAGACCTCGTAACCGCGGCGCCCGCATCGTGGCCTTGGACGGCTAGTCCTTATGCCTATCGTGCTGGCCCGTGAGCAGGGCTAGTACGCTCCTCGCGTAACTATCCGCCTGCTCGACTGAGACCCCCACCGGGCTGTTCTCGTCCATCCCGTAGAAGTGCTTAAGGAACTTCCTCGCCACGTCCTTCATCAACACCATCACCGCGTGCGGCCTCATTTTCATCTCCTCGGCGACCGCCTCCCAACTCTTAGCCTGAAGCACCCGGGCCACTATGGCGTACTCCTCCTTTTTGGACAAGTTGAATCCCTTGGTCTTGGGGTACATGTACCAGTAGGCTCTAGCTATTTCGTGGAAGATGTCGCACACTGCCTCGTAAGTCATGGGCCCGTAGGCGTAGATCCATAACCTGTCGACCTGGATCGGCGTCAGCGCCGGTCTGTAGTCCTCGAATATGGGCTCGTCCGCTCTGAGTATCATGAGCGCGACCTCGGTCTCGAGGTCGCTGTACGTGTCATGGAGGCTCTCAATGAGCTTCCTCCTGAACTCCCTATGGGCCAGTGACACTATCCGCTTCATAGTCTCGCTGATAGGCTTCACCACCAGCACCGTGTACTCGCCGCTCACTGGGTTGCGGTCGGGCGACATGTGGACGGGCAGGAAGCCGTTCTTGAGCCAGAAGTTGAGCAGCTGCTCGTTGACCCCGAATCCGCTGCCCACCCAGTCGTAGCCCTTCTCAGACGCCTCCTTGTACACCTCCTCGAGCATCCGGGAGCCTATGCCCTTCCCCTGCACCTCCGGGTGCGTCGCTATGCGCACGATCCTCCACCCTTTCATCTTGCCTAGCTCCCTCACCCTGACGTGCTTGAGCAGGCGGTCGGGTATGATGTTGCCTGGGGTCTTACCGCCGCGCAGCAGCTCCTCTGTGGCCTCCTCGTCAAGGCCGCCCTCGATGGCTATCTGGGCCGCGCAGACTATCTTCCCCGAGGGGACGCGTAGCGCTCTTATGATGTGGTGGGGGGCGTCGGCTAGTATCCCCAGGTCGTCGGGCTCATTGCGGTAGTGTGCCAGCACGTAAATGCCGAAGAGCTGGCGGAGCGTCTGCTCGCCCTCGGGGCTGAATAGCCACTCAGGGTCGAGCTTGAGGTACTCTAGCCTGCCTTCCTCGATTGCCTTTATGTCCTCCTCGTCGAGCTCGGCGGGCTCAGCGTCGAGCAGCAGAGCGTCGAAGAGCCATCTCTCGATCGGATCGTCCCTGGCGTAGCGTATAGGCTCATGCATCTCTATCATGTGGAGCTCGGTCTTGGGGTCCTTCTTGACCGCAGAGAGGAAGCGTACCGAGAACCCCCGGCCCGCGCCCTCGTAGCCATGTATGGTTGTCGCGAAGACCAGCCTCTTGTGCGCCCTCCATATGCGGTGCAGCTGGGGTACGTGTATCCCCGCCGCCTCGTCGACGACCACGATGTCGGCCTTCAGCTTGGGTATGTCGATGGGGTCCCAGTACTCGACGCTGAACCTGCCGCCGTACACCTCTATCACGTTCCCGCCGCGCTTCCTCGTCTCGTAGTCTATCTCGAGCGCGTCGAGGGCCTTCATGAGCAGGTCGAAGAAGGCCTGCACGCTGGTGGGACTCGGCGCGGTGACTAGCACGCGTACGCGCGGCTTTTCACGCCTGAGGGCGTCTATCAGGCCCGCGACCGCTATGCCGACCGCGCACGACTTACCGCGACCACGGTCAGCCGTGATCACGTACACCTTGCGTCTGCCTCTCTTGGGCTTATCCAGCAACCCCTCGAGCTCCTTTATCACGTTGACTTGATCCTGGGTTAGCGCGAGCTTGTATAGCTCCTTCGGGAACCTGGTCTTATCGGGCAGCTTGATCTCACGCTTGACGTACTTGCGCGCCACGTAATCTTCTGCCTTGATCGTTTCACCCTCCACAGCATCGTAAATGAATATGCCCTTGTGCTCGAGCAGCTTCCTCTTGAACCACGAGATGAATATGTGCCGAGGCTCCTTGTAGCCCGGTATGACCAAGTTCTCCTTGAATATCGTCATCCACCTGTCCCACTTGCTCCACGGCGGCACCAACAGTATGATGAGGCCCCCGCCCTCCACGATCTCCACGAGCCTACCCACATCGTTCGGCTTGAGGTCGTTATAGAGGTCGAGCACTAGGCCCCTAAAGGTCGTGCCTAGGAAGCGATCGCTCTCCTCGTACCTAGCGATCGTCAGCTCTATGAGCGCCGACCTCGAGCGTACGACCCTCTTGACAACCTCCTTGCGTATCCGTGCGTCATCGAACTCGTCGTGGAACATGTAGAGGACCGGCAGGGCCTCCTTACCCTTCACCCGACGGTAAACGCGCTCGAAGTACAGGAGCGCCCTGCCGGCAAGCGCCCCCATGACGACCGGGTCGTCGCCGCTGATGACCAGTAGCCTCCGATGCCTAGCCTCCATCGCCCGCTCTAAGGCCTTGCCGAGCTTCCTCAGCAGCCTCACGAAGGATGACGGTATGTAGTCATTAAGGTTCTCGGCGACTCGCTGCGCTATACGCTCGATCTCCTCACGGGGTAAGCGCTCTTGAGCCTCGCTGCGGGCCTCCACGGTGGCTCCACCGTCCCCGCCAGGCGGCGGGGCGCCCCACCACGTAATGTCCTGCGCGTTGTGCAGGTTAGGAGTCACCTAGCCCCCTTTTAACCTTCAACATGGCCGGGGAGTTCGTCTAGCTCCAGCGTCTCCTGGACCTTGCGCCTTAAGTCCTTGACCGTCACCTTGCCCTCGGCCGCCTCGCGGGGCCCCACGACAACCAGGTATTCGTAGCCCTCGTCGAGTAAGCGGGGTATCAACTTGCTGAGCTTCTCGCCGTAGAACAGCGCAGCGCTTACGCCGCCGACCCTCTCGGTTAACAGCCTCTGTACCTTAGCCGCGTAGCCTACGAGGTCCTCGCTTAGCGCGACTATGGCTACCCTTCTCCGTGGCTTCACGTAGCTCGGCTCCACCCCCAGCGAGTTCATCACGTAGAGCAGCCGATCCAGGCCCACCGCGAACCCGGTGCCCGGCAGGCTCTCGCCGCCGTAGAGCTCCACCAGCCCGTCATACCTCCCCCCGCCCGCGATGCTGAATCCGAACCCCTCTACCTCGACCTCGAAGATCACGCCCGTGTAGTAAGCCAGGCCGCGCGCGAACGCCAAGTCATAATAATAGCTCAGCGGCAGCCCGTACTCGCGTATCAGCTTGTCTAGCGCTAGGAGCTCCTCCACGGCCGCCCTGGCCTGGGGCACCCCCTCCAGGACCTCCATCGCTTGGCTAACGTTGCCCGGGTTGTCCCACAAGCTGGTGAGCGTCCTCACAAGCTCGTCGGCGTTCCTTGCGCTGCTCCTGACCACCTCGAGGGCACGCTCATACATCTTCTTGTCCATCAGGTGCAGTATATGGTCTTGAACTTCCTCGCTTATGCCGTAGGCCCGGAAGAGCGCTCGGTAGACCCGCGTGCTACCGATCTTGACCCTGGCCTGCTTAGCGAGGCCAGCGCGGGCCACGTAGTCGGCCAGCAGCGCTATCACCTCGAAGTCCGAGGCGACGCTGTAGGCGCCGAGCAGCTCGACACCAGCCTGCCAGAACTCGCGGTACCGCGCCCGCTGGGGGTTCTCGTAGCGGAAGCAGTTGGCGATGTAGTAGAGCCTTAGGGGCTTCGGCCTGGCGCGGAGGTGGCGCAGGTAGATCCTGGCGATGCTTGCCGTAACCTCGGGCCTCAGCGCCACTTCACGGCCACTCTTATCACGGAATGTGAACATGCTATTCCTGATCTCCTCGCCCGACTTCAGCGCAAACAGCTCGAATCTCTCAAGAGTCGGCGGGATCACGGGCTGGTAACCGCGCGACTCGACCACGTCGCTGAACAACCTCATGAGGGCTAGGAGTCTCGTCGACTCGGGCGGCAGTACGTCCCTGAACCCCCTTAGCGGGTCGAGCTGGATGGTCGCCCTCACCGTGGTTCCCGCCTGCGCGGTGCGAAGGGGGAGGGTGTATAGTAGGTTACATCGCCGTAGTCGTCCACGATTGCTAGCACCGGCGTCCACCCGTTCTTCATCGCCTCCTCGACGAACGACATTATCGTCGATAGCTTGACCGGCACCCTCTCCTCTAGTATGAGGACGTAGTAGTCGTAGCGCGGGCTACGCCGCCTCAGCTTAACCAGCAGCGTGTCGGGCCGAGGGCCGGGCACGACTATGCGCCCCCGCCTCCTTAAGTCCTTGTAGACCTCGACCTTGACCCACACGCGCGGGTCCCTGCGTGCGGCGACCGCGAGCAGCTCGTCCTCAGACACCGCCCTGCCGCTCGCGTCGACCACCTCCAGGACGCCGTCGAGCGCTAGCAGTAGGGCGTCCTCGGCCTCAAGCTGCGCGGGCGGGGACTCGAGGCCCAACCTCGACGCTATGAGTTCCCCTCCCTCCAAGACCTCTAGGGTGCCATCCTCCCGCAGCAGGGCTTTGGCGCGTCTATGCACGGGTCGGCCACCGCCCGAAAGGATATAGTGTCCGGGGATGGTGTGGCTAAAGGGTGTCAACCCCGTGCCGCTCAAGGACCTTAAGATAAGGCCGATAGAGTGGGTCGACGAGCGCATGTCGCTGAGATGGTTAGACACGCGCCTCCTGCCATGGCAGGAGGTCTACCGCGAGACCCGGGACTACAGGCGCGTGGCCAGGGCTATAGTGGACATGGAGATCCGGGGGGCGCCGGCGATAGGCGTCGCAGCCGCCTACGCCATGGCACTTGCCGCCCTGCACCCGGAGCCGCGGAGCGTGGACGAGCTCTACTCAAGGCTCGAGCGGGCTAGGAAGGAGCTCGCCTCGACGAGGCCCACCGCCTACAACCTCTTCTGGGCGCTCGACCGCGTGTGGAAAAGGTTCGTGCAGGAGCTGGGGCGGAGCAGCGACCCCGTTAAGCTGGCCCACGCGGTGCTCGACGAGGCTAAGAGGATCCACGCGGAGGACGTTGAGACGAACATCAGGATCGGGCGTGAGGGCGCCAAGCTCATCGAGGACGGGGACACCGTGCTGACCCACTGCAACGCGGGGGCCCTGGCTACCGCCGGCTACGGCACCGCCCTAGGCATCATCCGCGCCGCGGTCGAGGAGGGCAAGAGAGTCACCGTGATAGCCACCGAGACCAGGCCCCTGCTCCAAGGGGCCAGGCTGACCGTGTGGGAGCTTAAGAAGGAGGGGATCCCCGTGAAGCTGGTGACGGACAACATGGTCGGCTACCTCATGGCGAGGGGGCTCGTGGATAAGGTCGTCGTGGGCGCCGATAGGATAACGCGCGACGGCTACGTAGCCAACAAGATAGGCACCTACGTGATAGCCGTACTCGCAGCAAGGCACGGGGTGCCCTTCTACGTCGCCGCGCCAACATCGACCTTCGACCTCAACCTCGAGGGGCCCAATATACCGATAGAGGAGAGGGCTCCGGACGAGGTCAGGACGGTGCTCGGCCGGCTCCGCATCACCCTGGATGATGTCGAGGTGCTCAACCCCGCCTTCGACGTCACGCCGCCCGAGCTGGTCACCGCCATAGTGACTGAGCGGGGCATCATAAGGCCGCCCTACGCCCAGACCATACCCAAGGTGGTAGGCTCAGGGCGTGGCGCCTAGGCCGGCAGCCAGGGCGCGAGGGCCACTAGGCTCGTTAGCTGCGGGCCGAGCTTTGAGGCCAGGATCACGATAGGCAGCGCGAACGACGCGCCGTTGCCCCACACCAGGATGCCCACCGACACGCAGCCCACCACCACGGTGGTCGCTAGCACGCGCGCCACGGCATCGGGCGGCACGAGGCTTTGGGGTAGGGCGGTGAGGGGCGCCGAGGCCAGCATCGACGACGCCACGGCGTAGGAGGCTATAAGGACCACGTAGACGACCGCCATGAGGGCCTCGTAGAGCACGCCGTACCTCACCAGCATTGAGAACTTGTCGTTCACAGCCTCTAGGAACTCCGTCACGAGCATGGCGGCGCGCGCCGCCCGCGACCCACCGCGCAGCGCCTCGGCGAGCACGTGCGTGAGCACCATAGCCATGCCTTGAAGGCGTGCCGGCGGGGCCCTGCCGGTCCTGATCACGTACCTAAGCTCCTCGGGGAGCCCGTGGCTCAGGTGGAGCGCGATGGTCTCCGTGCCTAGCTGGATCGCCTCGAAGAGCGTGCGCAGGCTGCGGATAAAGGATGACATGCGCTTGAGAGCCGAGAGGTTGGTGTAGATGAGGGCCGCGTCGGCCGCCACAGCGGCGGCCGCTAGCGCCGCGCCCCTAACACCCTCGTCATACAGGGACGCGAGCGCTGCCGCCCCTGCCGCGAGCGTCAACACTAATTCGCGCAGCCGCGGCTGCAGGACGTACACCTCGAACACGCGCAGCCTGAGGACCACGGATGTGGTCACGCACAGCGCGGAAACGGTGACCACGAGCAGGTACAGGTGCGTGGGGCTGGCTGGCACCACCATAAGCGAGAACGCGACAACCGACGATAGGAGGACGAGCGCCTCCATAATGCCTCCAGCGACGTCAAGACGCTGCCGGAGCGTGGAGTCCACGTAGTTAAGTGCGCGCTGGAGGCTCCTTTCGACGAAGTCGACCACGCTGCCGCGGCTGAGCCTCGTCGCCACGTAGCCCCGTATGAAGCCCGCCACTCTGGCGTCGGGCGCCACCTCGGCGAGCCTGCGAAGAGAGCTCAGCACCTCGAGGTTGGAGGCGTGGATCCTCACGTAAGTGGATGCTAGCTTGCTGAAGGTGCGTAGCCCGGCGGCTAGCGACGGGCGTGCATTCAGCTCGAGCAGTGCCTCATGTAGCCCCTTGCCTGTAGCGGCCAGCACGGCGACGTAGAGTATGAAGAGGGGCAGCTCGAGTACAGCCCTCAGCCCGGCGCCGACGACCCTCAGCCTCACCTCCCGCTCCACCTCCTTGACGCGTAGAACCTCGTTATGCGGGCCACGAACTCGCCGGCCGAGAACACCCTCTCCTCCACCAGCTTCTGCAGGAGCCTCCGCCTCTCAGCGAGCTCCTCGCGGAGCTGGTCGCTACCCATGCCGACGAGCCTCGCGATCTGTCGTAGCCGCGCGCTGCGCTCCACGATGGCGTCGATCGAGATCTTGCCATCGTTGGCGTAGTCGAAGAGCCTCGCGAGGGTGACCGAGCCCCCAGCTGGCACGATCTCGTCGATCGCTATCACCTTCCTGACCTCGGTCCCGTTCAGCCTGAGCCTGGACACCGTGACTACGGACCATATCGCTTGGAGGAACGAGTCCCCGAGCGAGATCGGGGGCGCCCTCAACCTCATCAGCGCGGCCTCGGCGCTCTCCGCGTGGAAGGTAGCTAGCGCCCCGTGACCGCTGCTCGCGGCGTGGACCAGTATGCGGGCCTCCTCGCCCCTCACCTCACCTATGACTAGGTAGTCAGCGCGCCTTCTCAGCGCGAACTTCGCGAGCTTGTAGAGGTCCACGTCCTCGGCCTCGTCGCCGTAGCTGTGGCGCGTTACGAGGCTGTCCCACAGCGGGTGCCACGAGAGATTGAGCTCTGGCGTGTCCTCGATGGTTACTATCCTCTTGTCGAGGGGCACCAGCATGAGCAGGGCCTGGAGCAGCGTGGTCTTGCCCGCCGCCGCCGGGCCCACTATGAGGATCGAGCCGGCGTGCTCTATGAGGAGCCAGAGGTACGCCAGCTCGTCAAGGCCGATCATGCCCCTGTAGGCGAGCTCCGCCGGCGTCATGGGCTCGCTCACATGCTTCCTTATCACCACCGAGGAGCCGAACCTGGACACCTCATTGAGGTACGTGACCGCGATGCGGTGTCCTTCGGGCAGCATGCCCTCCACGTAGGGGTGGGCCACGCTGATGCTACGGCCGGCGCGGTGGGCTAGCTGTATAACCAACGTGTTGAGCGCTTCGCTGTCCAACACTATATTCGTGAGCGCCCAGCTACCCGGCACGATGCGCGTCAGCACGGAGACGGGCTTGCCGGGCCCGTTGACTGCTATCTCCTCGATGTTTGGATCCCGCAGCAGGGGGAAGAGCGGGCCATAGCCGCTCACGAGCTTCGCCACGTAGTAGGTCACCGCCTCCAGCCTCTTACCCACCCTCTCCCAGCTGAGACCGTGCTTCCCGCACACCACGCGCAACTCGTCGACCCCGGGTACCGACGTATAGCCCTCCAGTACGAGTGCCTCGGCGAGCTTGGACGCTAGCTTGAGCTCCTCATCTGGGAGCGCCGGCTCGTCAACGCAGTAGCGGAGCGTGCCGTCGCCCTCGACGAAGAGCTTTACGCTCACAACGCCGACCGCATACTCTTTGATCAGCCGGCCGTGCCTGCGGCTGCAGCGCACGGGCCTTAGGAGCTCGTTTAAAAAACCGTTACGCAAGGCGGATCCCCGCGGCCCGGCCCTAGCTGACCACTATGACCTCCACGGGCCTCGTGCTGTCGGAGCCGAAGTTGGGCGCGCTGTAGGTGACCGAGACGAAGACCCTGGAGCAGCCGGCTATGGTCTGGCCGTCGATGGTCACGTTGAGGGTCACGGACTTGCCGGGCCGCAGCTCGACTGAGCCCAGCGCCAGCCGCTGCGGGGCGCTCGCGTCGCAGTACACCACTATGCTGTCGAGCTTGACCGGCGTCATACCCATGTTGGACACCTTCACGAACATCTTGTTCAGCACCGTATAGGCTAGGGCCTCGTCGACGACCACGTTCGGCTTCGAGACCATCGACGTCATCGTGCTGATGAAGTACTGGTAGGCCAGCGTGCCGCCTATGATCGCCGCGACTATCAGTATCACGGCGGAGACTATCGGCGATAGGGCCTTCATACGGGCTCACCTCCGCCGGGCTAGGAGCAGCAGTTACTGCGGTGCATGCCCTTTTCAATCGGGAAAGAGATAAGTGGCGGGCGTAGGGCGGCGAGGGAGGCTAGCGCAAAAGAAGGGCTGCATGGCGCCACTAGAGCTACGGCAAGGGTGGCCACGATGGCTGGCGCCAGGTCGCCCGCCGCCGCCGAGACGTTTAAGGCTATGACGCCCTCGCAGTTCTTCTACGAGTACCGCGAGCTAGCGGGATTCAGCAACCCAGCCAGGGCGCTCTACCAGACCGTGCGCGAGCTGGTCGAGAACGCTCTTGACGCCACCGACGTTTACGGCCTCAAGCCCACCGTTAAGATCGTGATATCGCGCGTCGACGGCGACAAGTACACCGTGACCGTGGAGGACAACGGCATAGGCGTCGCGCCCTCCAACGTGCCGCTGGCCTTCGGCAAGGTACTCGTCAGCACCAAGTACAAGCTAAGGCAGGCGCGCGGCCGCTTCGGTCTGGGCGCGAAAATGGCCATACTCTACGGCCAGATCACCACCGGCCAGCCGGTCGAGATATACACGGCCCCGCAGGGTTCCACGCAGGTCTACTACTTCAAGCTCAAGATAGACATACAACGCAATGAGCCCATAGTGCTGGCCAAGAAGTCGTGGCCTAACCCTAGCCGCTGGCACGGCCTACGCATCTCGGTGACCATCGTAGGTGATTGGGGCCGCGCGCGCAGCAAGATCTACGAGTACATCAGGCGCACCGCGATAGCCGCGCCCTACGCCGAGATAGTCTTCGTCGACCCTGATGGCAACGTGACCTACTACCGCCGCGTGCTGGATCGCGTGCCGCCGGGGCCCAAGGAGGTCAAGCCCCACCCGCACGGGGTCGACATCGAGCAGCTGAAGATGTTGATATCCCAGATCAACGCGAGCAACATGGTGGACTTCCTGGCCGAGGCCTTCCAGGGCGTCGGCAGGAAGACGGCCGAGCAGTTCCTGCGCTGGGCCCGGATGGACCCTAACACAGACCCCCGCAGGCTCACCGACAAGCAGCTGGAGCAGCTGGCCCGCAAGCTCAGGGAGTACCCGAGGTTCAGGCCCCCCAGCGCTGACGCGCTGTCGCCTCTGGGACCCGACGTCATAGAGGCCGGCCTTAGGGCCATACTGAAGCCGGAGTTCGTGGTCGCCGTGACCCGGAAGCCCCGGGCGTACGAGGGCCACCCGTTCATAGTGGAGGTGGGCGTAGCGTACGGCGGTCAGATACCCCCGCAGGAGGAGCCGTTGCTGCTAAGGTACGCCAACAAGATCCCCCTCCTCTACGACGAGAAGTCGGACGTCGCCTGGAAGGTTGTCGACCCGCGCAACTTTGACTGGCGCCAGTACCTGGTGGAGTTCCCCGCGCCCCTGGCCGTCCTGACCCACATCTGCAGCACGAAGGTGCCCTACAAGGGCGTCGGGAAGGAGAGCGTGGCCGACGTACCCGAGATCGAGCGCGAGCTTCGCGCCGCGCTTCGCGACGCTGCGCGGAAGCTCAGGGAGTACCTGCTCAG
>WAQM01000138.1 GCA_015520245.1 Pyrodictiaceae archaeon | reverse complement strand
TTTACCGGCTCACCCCGCTTTCACCCTCCTCCCCGCCCGCGCCCTCCTCGGCCTTGACACCCTCCCCGGCCGGCTTCGGGCCGGCGCGCAGGATGGCTAATAGCTCCTCCCGCTGCTTCCTCTTCCTCTCGATTATCTCAAGCCTCCTCTTGTCGTCGAGGTTTAGCTTAACAATCATCACCTTGGAGGGGTGCAGGGGGTAGTACC
The DNA here is from genome assembly GCA_015520245.1 of Pyrodictiaceae archaeon. GTDB lineage: Archaea > Thermoproteota > Thermoprotei_A > Sulfolobales > Pyrodictiaceae > WAQM01. The sequence goes on along the minus strand of WAQM01000138.1, from coordinate 3,988 downwards.
TTGGCTCGCCCCTGGCGTTGGTCACCGTCACCCCCTCGACGTAGATCCTCATGCGCTTGAGGTCGACCTTGACAACCTTACCGCGATGGCCCTTCCAGTCGCCCCTCATGACCACTACCTCATCGCCAACCCTTACGGGCAGGCTACGGATCCCATACTTCTCCCTCAACTCCCTCGAGAGCGGCGCGGCCATCATCTTCTGGCGCTTGTGTAGCGGCGCGTTGAAGAACGCCTTCCGCTGCTTGCGAGGCTGCGCCGACTTGATCCACCTCATTCGCGGCCACCTCACACGATTATGCTCGCGATGCTAGCGATCTTGGGCCAGCGCTCAGCCGCCTCGCGAGCCACGGGGCCGTGGATCTCGCTGCCCTTAGGCGTGCCCTCCGGCGTGACGATGACCACCGCGTTATCCTCGAAGGCGACCCACGTGCCGTCGGGCCTCCTGTAGGGCCTGCGCTGCCTGATTATAACCGCCCTGACCACCTGCTTCCTCATCTCCGGCGTGCCCTTCTTAACCGTCACGACAACCATGTCGCCAACGCCGGCCGGGGGGATCCTCCTCAGCCTGCCCTTGTACCCTATGACGCCGATTATCATGACCTCCTTGGCGCCGCTGTTGTCGGCGACCTTCACGTAGCTGCCTACCTGGAGCCCCGTGTTAACGTGCCTCCGGGGGCCGCCAGCGCCGACACCCTTGGGCATCTCCGCCCCCGCGGCGGCGTGCCGGCCCGGGAGCTTATAACGCTAGCCTTGGGGCACGCGCTCCCCCGGTGCTACTTCTTGAGCTCCTTATGGCCTATCACCGCTAGGACCACGAAGTGCACGGTCTTGGCCAGCGGCCTCGTCTCGCCTATGACTACCACGTCGCCCTCCTTAGCCGATATGCACGGCGGGTTGTGGGCGTGTATCTTGCTGCGCCTCCGCTCGTAGCGCTTGTACTTCTTGTCGTAGTACAGGTACTCGCGCTCCACGACGACCGTCTTCTGCATCCTAGCCTTGACCACAACTCCCGTGAGTATGAGGCCCCTGACCCTGACCTTGCCGTGCCAGGGGCACTTGGGGTCGTCGCACGTCTTTTCGGGGGGCTTAAGCCCAGGTATACCTACGTTTCGCACCTGCGACAAGCCTCGCGACCCCCCTGCCCTTCTCGAGCCTCTTCACCCGCTCGGCGGGGGAGCCGAGGACGCTCTCCCCCTTTAAAACGACGCGCTTGCCGCCCGGCAAGGTGAACTCAAAGAGCGCGCCCTCCTTGAGCACCCGGATGCGCCTGCCGCCTTCGACCTCGAGGACGAATGTCTTGGCAGTCTCGTCTACGACCACACCCTCCACGCCGCTGACCGTCGGGTCGGGGTGGACCAGTACCCGCACCTTCAAGCCTATGAGCTCGTGGAAGGGGAGGTTCCAGGGGAGCCGCCTCACCTCCCCCTCCCGCCCTCACGCTGCCTCTTGAGCTCCTCCTCCCTCATGACCGTCAATATCCTCGCGATGGTCTTGCGTATGGCCCTTATGGCGCCGGGGTTGTCGAGCGTGCCCATCTCGGCCTTCAACCTGAGCTTCATCAGCTCTTCCCTCAACTCGTTTAGCTTCCTGAGCCTCTCCTCCGGGCTCATCTTGCGTATGTCGTCGGTCTTTATCATGTACTTGCCCATCACTCGCCACCCTCCTCGGGCGGCCTAACTTCTACCTGGGGGCCCGAGGGCGTGGAGACCCCGGTGGCTTCGACGTACTCGGGCCCACGCTCCACCTGCAGCTCGCTCCTTATCCTCTCAATGACGTCCTTCACCTCCTCAGGCGACTTGATCCTCACGTAGTCGGCGGTCTTCGCTGGCCTCACGATGGTGACCTCGATCCCATACACGCCCGGCTTGAGCAGCACGTGCATGACAGCGCGATCCACCATGTACTCAACGTGGTAGCCGGTGCTATACACCTTGCCCCAGCGCAGCTTCTCGTACCTAGCGCGCTCCGTCCTGAGCTTGCCGCTGATCACTATCTGCGCGCCCACCGCCCCTGCGTTGATGATCCTCCTGAGCATTATGGTTGCCACCCTGCGGTAGTAGGCGCCCTTCTCCAGGAACACCGCGATCCGGGACGCGACCACCCTAGCGTTAAGGTCGGGGTTCTCGACGCGGCGCACCGTTATCTGGGGGTTCTGGATGCCGAACTCGTGCTCAAACACGCGCGCGAGCTGGCGTATCGTCTCGCCCCGCCGGCCTATTATCATCGCCGGCCTCTCAGCGTCTATGAAGACCCTGGTGCCCAGGGGGAACTGCACTATCTGGACGCCGGCGTAGCCCGCCCGGTAGAACTTCTTCGCGAGGTACTCGTCGATCATCGCCTGGATCAGGGCCTTCTTAACGAAGAGCTTCTTCACGAGCACCACGGCTACTCGCCCTCCTCCACTACGACGATCTCTATGTGGCTGTAGTGCTTGAACTTGGGCGTCGCCCTGCCGAAGGCGCGCGGCATCCACCTCTTGAGTATCCTGCCTTTGTGCACCGCTATGTGGTAGATCCTCAGCCTGGAGGGGTCGAGGCCCTTGTTCTCAGCGTTGTTAACGACGTTCTCGAGCAGCTTGAGGAAGATCTTGGCCGCCTTGACGGGGTACCTGCCTGCGGGCCACTTGTACTTCGCGGCGAGACCGCGGTGGTGGGCCTGCTTGCCACTGTACCTCCTGACCGGTATGGGCTCCTCGAGCCTGATCACGCGCTCCAGCAGCTTCCTGGCCTCGTCGACCTTCATGCCCTTAATCACTCTGGCGAGCTCCACCGCCTTCTTGTAGGATATGGGTGCGTCCCACACCATCGCCTTAGCCGACTTCTCCTCGTCAACGTGGACCGAGTAGCGCCATACCGGCATACCCCTAGCCCCGCCGCGCCCCGCAGGCGCAACCCCCTTTAAAAAGAGGCTGCAGCCGCTCCGCGCGGGGGATGAGGAAGCTGACCTGCAGTGACGCCGCAGGCGCATGAACGCGATGGAGGCAGCCGACCCCGCGAGACATCCTCCGCTGGTGGCAATCGCTGGGGTAGAACTTGCCAGACCGTGCCACGGGTCGGCGGGAATTGTTAGGAGGGCCTGACGCCTAGGGGTGGAGCCTCCACGCGCTCATCGCTCCCCGGGACACGGGGGCGCTCGCGCGGGCTCAGGGGATGCGTAAGATAGCGGCCCCCCATATAGGCTGTGGGCGGGCTAGAGTATGCCTAGCCTCGCCGCGATTTCCGCCGCGCTGTACTCCTTAGCCAGCTTGACGTAGGCCTTCTTCTCGCCGCGCGGAGTTATCAGCGTGTTGACCTTGACGACCTTAACGTTGAACAGCTTCTCCACGGCCCTCTTGATGTCGTGCTTCGTGGCCCTGCGGTCGACTATGAACGTTAGCGTGTTCGCCTGCTCGATAAGCTTTATCGCCTTCTCGCTCTGGACGGGCCTTATGATCACCTTGAAGGGGTCCACGTCGGTCAAGCGCCTCACCCGGGTCACGCCATTATGTTGCTAAACCTCTTAGCGAGCTCGTCGAGCGCCGACCTGCATATGACCGTCAGCCTGCCCGGCACGCCTCCTGGCGCAAGCTGCAGCACGTTAACGTACCAGGGCTCAGCCACGTCAACGCCAGGGAAGCCCGACACGGCCTTGGCGAAGGGGGAATTGTGGTCGTTGACTATGAACAGCACGCTACGCGGTGTGATGTAGCGGCGGCCGCGCCTCTTACCCTTGCCCGCCCGGATGCGCGTCCTCCTCTTGGCGCGCTCGATGTCGGGCCAAACGCCGATCGCCTGGAGGAACTCACGGACCTCCCGGGCGCGCGTCAGCCTGGTCTCGACCTCGTCTACGACCACCACCGGCAGCGCCTTGGCCTCGAACACGTGGCCCCGCCTCCTAACGAAGTACTCGCGCGCCGTCGCGGCGAGGGCGGAGGCCGTGGCCAGCATCTTCTCCTTGCGGTTGATGAGCTCGTGTATCTTCTTCTCGGGCCTCGGGGGGTGGGCCAGGT
>WAQM01000137.1 GCA_015520245.1 Pyrodictiaceae archaeon | reverse complement strand
CCCACGGCGGGGTGCTGGCTTATGAGGTCCTCGAGCCTCAGCGACGAGATCCACTCGCCCCCGCTCTTTATCACGTCCTTGTCCCTGTCCATGATCGTGACGTAGCCGCGCTCGTCCCATACGGCTATGTCGCCCGTGTGGAACCAGCCGCCGCGCCACGCGCTCGCGGTCTTCTCGGGGTCCTTGTAGTACTCCCTCGTGATCCAGGGGGCGCGCACGACGATCTCGCCCATGGTCCTGCCGTCGCGGGGCACGTCGTTCATGCGCTCGTCAACAACCCTCAGCTGCACCAGCGGCACGGGCAGGCCGGTGCGCTGGGCTATTAGCTCCCACCTTGCCTCCTCGGGGAGGTCGAGCAGGTCGCGCCTCACGGTGGCGAGCGTGAGCACCGGCGCGGTCTCGGTCATCCCGTAGCCGACCACGGCCCTTATGCCGTTCTCCCAGGCCAGCTTGGCCAGGCCCCTGGGGAGGGCGGAGCCCCCGACGAAGAAGACGAGCCCCCGGATCCGGTCCCTGTACCTCGGGAAGTCGGGGTGCGTCAGCAGCATGTAGAGTATCGTCGGCACGCCGGCCGTGTGGGTGACGCGGTGCTCGGCTAGGAGCTTCAAGTAGTAACCGGCGTCGAACCTGCCGGGGTAGACCTGCTTCACCCCCAGCAGGGTCGCTATGTAGGGCAGGCCCCACGAGTACACGTGGAACATCGGCACGATGTGCATGAAGGTGGCGGTGTAGTCCAGGCGCAGCTCCGGCGGCATGAAGGCGGCCACGTGGGCTAGCACCGCCAGCGCGTGGAGCACGATCTGCCTGTGCGTGTGGTAGGTGCCCTTGGGGAGCCCCGTGGTGCCCGAGGTGTAGCACATGGCTGCGACGGTGTTCTCGTCCAGCTCCTCGAACTTGAACCCGCCCCCGCCGTAATCCCTCAGCAGCGCCTCGTAGTCGTACACCTCCTTGCCCGCGAGCTTCGAGGGCAGCTCGGGCCCCTCGCCCTCTCTCAGCACGATTATCTTCTCCACGGTTTTGAGCTCGGGGGCCAGCTTCTCGACGAGCGGCAGGAAGTCCTGGTGGACTATCAGGACCTTGTCCTGCGCGTGGTTGATCACGTAGGTTATCTCCACGGGGGCGAGCCTGACGTTGATCGTGTGGAGCACGGCGCCCATCATCGGCACGGCCAGGTAGGCCTCGTAGTGCCAGTGGGTGTTCCAGTCGAGCGTGGCGACCCGGTCCCCCATTGCGTAGCGGCCGCTCGCGCCCCTGACGCCCAGGGCGCTCAGGGCGGCCGCCAGCCTCTCCACGCGCTCGCGTAGCCCCCGGTACGTGTAGACCATCCTGTCCTTGTAGTAGATCGGCTGGTCGGGGGCCATGTAGAGGGCGTGGGCCAGCAGCTTGTCGATAGTGAGCTGGTAGTCCGGCCCCTCTCCGACGTAGAACGTGTCGGCCTCCGGGTGCAAGGAGGGGCCGCACCCCACAGCCGGGGGGTGGGACTACGGTCCACCAAGTAAAAAGCTGACACACCCGCCCCGCCGAGGTGCCGCTCCTGCGGGCCTCCCGGCTCGCATCACCCACTTAAACTCGGGGAGGCCGGCTGACTGCCGAGGTGCGGGCGCTTGGCATCTATGAGGTTGTGCAGAGGCGCCGAGGCGCTCAGGATGGGCACCAAGGATTGCGTGACGGTGCTCGTCGAGGGGGACGAGGAGTTCGAGCGTATAGTCTGCTCGAAGCCGATAGCCGTTGCCGTCTTCACCAGCCCCATGTGCCCCGCCTGCGAGATGTACCGGCCCATGTTCAGGGAGGCGGCGAGGGTGGTCAAGAGGAAGCTCGGCGATCGCGTGGTGTTCGTGGAGGTCGACGTAATGACGGCGTACGAGAAGGCCATGGAGCTGGGCGTGCTATCCACGCCGACGACGATCGTGTTCAAGGAGTGCAGGCCCGTGGACGGCTTCGTGGGGCCGGCCTACCCCGAGGACCTGGTGGAGATAGTGCTCGAGCACGCCGGCGGCTAGCAGGTCCTCACCGGCCTCAGCTCCGCCCCGAGCCTCCTGGCCGCGGCTAGCTCGAGCACGTACAGCAGGTCGCTGAGCCTGTTTAGGAGGGCGAGCCCGAGGGCCGCGTTGTCCGCCGGGGCCCCGCCGCTCTTGAGGCACGCCACGAGGCTCCTCTCGGCCCTGCGCACGACGGCCCTGGCCACGGCGAGGGCGGCGGGGGCCAGCGCGCCGCCGTGCAGGACGAAGCCAGCGGCGCCCAGCTCCGAGCCGAGCCTGTCTATGGCTCGCTCCACGGACTCGACGTCCTCGCGGCTTACGCAGCCGGCCCTGCCGGCCAGGTGGAAGCCGAGGCGGAAGAGCAGCTCCTGGGCCCAGTCGACTAGCTCTGCGAGGTCGCGGGTGGCCTGCCGCTCGACCAGCGCCGCCGAGGCTAGGCCCAGCCACGCCTCGGCCTCGTCGAGGTCGCCCAGGAAGGCTATGCAGGGGTCGTCCTTGTCGACCCGGGCCCTGGCGAAGGGGGAGTAGGTCCGCCCGTCGTCGCCCACGCGCGTGTACGGCCGCGTCACCCCCCGACCACCCGCTCCACACGATCGCGGAGCCTCCTCAGGGCCCTAACGAGCGAGGGGCCGGGGTGGGCCAGCGTGTCGCCCTCGAGTGCTACGAGCCAGCCCCTCCTAAGCGCTGTCGTGCCCCCCAGGCCGCGCGACACCATGATCTCCCTCACGACCTCGACCCTGGGCTCCACGCCAGGCCTGAACTCGTAGATTATCAGCTCGGGGTCGCGCCTGGCCACCTCCTTCGGGTCGGGCTGGAAGTACGTCCTGCGCACATCGCCGAACACGTTGCGGAGGCCTATGTAGCTGAGGGCGTGGTCCACGTAGGTGAGCGCACCCACGGTCACGGGGCTGCCGAGGCAGACCTCGTAGTACGCTCTGAGCCGGCGGCTCAGCGGCTTGATCGCGTTGAGCTCTGAGGAGAGCTGCCTCGCTAGCCTCCTCGCCTCGTCGACGAGGCCGACGACGAGGCCTACGGTCACGACGTTGTCCAGGACCCCGTACAGGCTCGTGGGGAGCGGGATGGGGTACACGGGTAGCCCGAGCCTGCGGAGGCTGCGGGCCAGCTCGAGCTGGACGCCAGTGGTGGTCAGCACGAGGTCGGGCCTCATCCTGAGGATCTCCTCCACGCGCGCGTCAAGGTAACCGCCAACGCGCGGCCTCTCATCGCCGCGGGGTACGCGGCAGAAGTAGCTGACGGCCACGACGCGGTCCCAGGCCCCTATGAGCTGCAGCGTCTCCGTGATGGCTGGCGCGAGGCTGACGATCCTGCGCGGCTCCTCGGGCACCCTGACGGGCTCGCCGAGGGCCTCACTGTACAGCTCAACGTACCCCAAGCTGCCCACGCTCCCGTGCGGCCCGGCCGCACTCACGGGCCAGCCTCGCCTTAAGCCCCCTAGCGGCCTCGACGACCTCGGCCCCCAGCGCTCGGGCCACGAGGTCGCCCCAGGCGAGCCCCCTCTCGAGCAGCGAGAGGCCCCGGCACGGGTCCCGGCGGCCCCGGACCACGGCCTCGGCCATCGAGATCAGGGCCGAGAACAGCTTGAGCTCGCCCCCGGGCGGCAGCCCTACAGCGTAGATGATGAGGTTGTCGCGGGCCCTCCTCGCCTGCTCGCAGTCCATGGTCTCCATGGACGCCACCAGCTCGCCGACGACCAGGGGGAGCTCCCTCCTCAGCGCCTCGACGACCTCGGGGTCATCCACGACCGCTCTGCCTCCGCTCCTCAACGCGCAGCACCCTTATGCAGTCAGGGGGTACCCAGCGGGCCAGGTAGACCCTGCTGCTCGCGACGAGGACGCCCACGCCCCGCTCGCGGAGGCACCGCGTGTCGACGGCTAGCAGGGCGACCTTGCTCCCGTGCCTGAACCCGGCCTCCAGCGCGTCGTCCTGGCGTAGGGCCAGGTGGACGTAGAGCCTGCGCATGGGCTTCAGCCCCTCCCGCATGATGGAGCGCAGGTTCTCGACGGGCGTTGCGTGGTACAGGGTCGGGGGCGGGTTCCTCGCCTCCTGGTACCTCACGGAGACCCTCACGCTATGGCCGTAGGAGGCCCTGATCCTGCTCATGTCGGGGCTCAGCTGGAACCTGCCCTTCGGGTCCAGCAGCGCGACCGCGATCACGTGGTCCCTCGTGACCCACCTGTACAGATGCTTGTTCCTCCACCTCTCGGTTATGCCCTTGACGAGCTCGTCGACGCCGACCCAGCCCTCGGGGTCCAGCTCGATCCCGGCCTCCCACGGGATGTGGCGTAGTAGCGCGCTCATGAGCTTGCTAAGCCTGAGCCGCTGCTCGCTGGTCATCAGCAGTGCAGCCGGCTCGCCGCAGTGCTGGGGCTCCTCGGTGAACGCGCCGCAGACCCTGCAGCGGTACACTGGCTTCAAGGCCCGGCCCGCGCCCCCGGGCGGGGGGCCAGCCGGTGAGGGTTGAGGTGGGCGGCGCCGAGTACGCGCACACCGTGCGCTCCCTCGTGGCCAGCGCGCTAGGCAGGCTCCACGGCTACTACGCCTACCACGCAGTGGCCAGCGGGGCCGCGCGGGTGGCAGTGCTCAGGG
>WAQM01000136.1 GCA_015520245.1 Pyrodictiaceae archaeon | reverse complement strand
GGCTGGTGGTCAGGGAGGGGCGCGCGAGGGGGGTTGTAGCCGGGCCGAGCAGGGTGGAGGCGAGCGTCGTAGTCAACGCTGCGGGCGCCTGGGGGGCCTACATGCTCGGCGCCCCCGTGCTGAAGGCCGTGGCCGTGGCGGTCGAGCCCCCGAAGCCCCTGCGCCCCGGCGTCGCCGTGGTCCACCACGCGGCGGGCGCCAGGCTGAGGGTGGACGGCAGCTACCACGCGCTCCTGGCCTTCACCGCGCCCGCCGCGAGGCCGGAGTTCCGCAGCAGCGTCAGCCCCTTCGAGCACCCGCTACCCGACGTGGCCACGGCGCTGGGGCTCCGCCGCGGCCGCGTCCTCGCCTACATAGAGGCCCCCGTGGCGGCGGTGGAGCTCGTAGGCCGCGCGGGCGGGCCACGCGGCCTCGTTAACGCCGTGCCCGCCGGGCTGGCCGGGCTCTCCAGGCTCGTCGAGCTGGCCGAGCGCTCCGCGGCCACCGCGCTGCGGCTGCTGGAGGAGGCGGAGGGCTGAATACCCCCGGCCCGGCGGCGCCGCGGCCTCCTGGGGCTCATGAACCTGGACGAGAGGTTCGAGAGGAGGGCGAGGGCGGTCTGGGAGAAGCTGATGCAGCGCGCCAGCGAGATAAGGGACGCCGCGATGCGCAAGCTCGTGACCGACATGCTCAGGGAGCCCCGGATAACGTTCACCAGGGTCGAGCCCCGGATAACGTTCTTCGAGAGCCCGGCCGCCCCCAAGAAGCACCACGCGTACCCGGGCGGCCTCCTGGACCACACGCTCGGCGTGACCGAGATCGCGCTGCGCCTCGTGGAGGTCTACGAGAGGGTCTACGGTGCCGAGGTGGATAGGGACGTCGTGCTCGCGGCCGCGCTGCTCCACGACCTCTTCAAGTACTACCAGTACGAGAGGGACCCCCTGACGGGCGGCTACAGGCCGCGCAGCGACTGGTACTTCAGCCACGACTTCGCCATGGTAGCGGAGCTCACGGTCAGGGGGGCCCCGGACAAGCTGGTGAGGGCCATAGCCGAGGCCCACGGGACCGTGCCGTTCAGCATGGTCGAGAGCCAGATAGTCAACCAGGCCGACACCACCGACTCCAACTTCGTGTCCAACCTGCAGGACATCGTGTGGAGGGTGTGCCAGGACATCGAGCTCGAGATCGAGGGCGCCAAGGCCCTCCGCATCTTCTACGACGCGATGAAGGCCGCCCCGATATTCGAGTACGCCAAGGTCTACTACAGCCAGGGCAGGGACGGCCTGAGGGAGTACATTAAGAGGCTGCTCGGCCTGAGGCCCGCGGGGTGATGACTAAAGCCGGGGCCGACCGGTGACGAGCAACACCTAGGCTGACCCCCTCCCACGAGCCTTTTAAGGGGGGCAAGCGGGAGGAAGCGGCCGTGGTCCAGGCGGGTGCGTGATGGACCCCGCCTACTTCGACCAGGCTGTAGGCTTCACGGAGGCCAGCCGCCTGCGCCGGATGGAGACCAGGGACATCGTCGAGAGGCTCGGCGTACTCTCGCCCAACAGGGTCTTCCTCAACAACTACCCGATAAGGAACCCGATCGCGATATTCAACGCGTCGCTCGCCGTGCTCGACAGGGACGAGGTCAGCGTCTACGCCCGCATCGTGGTGGGCTACTACATGTACGTGTCGGCCATAGTGAGGCTCAGCATCCCGCTCAACGACCTGCTGAACAGGAGCGTCTCGGCCAACTACTACGCAGCCACGCTGACCGTCACGCCCTCCACGAGGTACGACATATGGGGCACCGAGGACCCGCGCGTCTACGTCGTGAACGGCAGGCTGTACATGACGTACACGGGGCGCACTGTCAACTACTTCGACCCGGTGAGGAGGAGGGAGAGGACGCTGCCCGTCACTGCCGTGGCCGAGGACGGGCAGGGGCTCCGCTGGAGGAAGAGGTACGTCCACGTGCTCCCGCGCCACCTGCGCGACAAGGTGATAAGCGACAAGGACGCCTTCATGGTGCAGGCGTCGGGCGTCACCTGGCTGTTCCACAGGCCGCACATGGCCGACGACAACTTCTACATGGTCGTCAGCCGGACGGAGCTGCCGGGGCCCGCTGAGGGGGGCCTCGTCGAGGTCACGGCCGAGGATACACTGTGGGTGCTGCCGAACGCCCCATTCGAGGAGAAGGTGGGGTGGTCGGCGCCGCCCATACGGATAGGGCCCGACCGCGTCGTAGTCCTGGCGCACGGCGTCGATAGGGAGATCCACGCCTACCGGCTGTTCGCCCTCCAGCTACGGCTCTCGAGGGCGGAGGGCCCGGTCGTCGAGGCGGTCACGCCCTACTACATCATGGAGCCGAAGCTGAGCTGCGAGGTGTTCGGCGATAGGCCGTACACGATATTCCCCTGCGGCGCGTGGGCCGTCGACCGGGACCGCATACTGCTCAGCTACGGCGCGGCCGACTACATGGTGGGCTTCGGCCTGCTCAGCCTCGACGAGCTACTGTCCCACCTGGACAAGGGTAGGGTGTTCTAGGGCGGCGCCTAGACCGGCCACGCCTCGCCCCTGTAGGCCATCTCCCAGAACGCGTACTCGTAGCGGCTGGCGGTGAGGAAGACGCGGCGATACTTGCCTACGTGCTCGCGCACCGCCAGCTCCTCGAAGACACGGATCAGCTCGTTAACGAGCCTCACGTACTCGTTCGAGATGTAGGCTGATGCCCACTCGCGGTAGACGTCGACCGGGTTCGAGCTTATGCGATCGCGGTACCTCTCGGCGATCTCCATGTACGACGCGAAGCACGGCAGTATCGAGGCCAGGCACGTGGCCGCGTCCTCGAGCGAGCATGTGGCCAGGAGGAAGCTCGTGTACCCCACGTTGGTCGGCGCCGGCTCCACCCGGGCCGCGTCCTCCAGGCTCAGGCCGAGCCTACGCAGCAGCCTGCGGTAGTTCTCGAGCTCCACCGTTGCCTCAACCCTCGCAAGCTCCGCGAAGAGGCCGGCGTGCTCCACGCTCTTGGCCGCGAGCAAGCTGAACACGCGCATCATCGCCAGCAGGAAGTTGTAGTCCTGCAGCACGTAGAACCTGAACTTCTCGAGGGGGAGCGTGCCGCTGAAGAGCTCGACCACGAAGGGGTGCTCGAGTATCCTGGCCCAGATGCGGTCAGCGGCCCGCCTGAGCTCTCCGTAGAGCCCGGGCACCGTCCCCCGCCCCCTAGACCAGCTCCTCCACGGGCCTCGAGGCAGACTCGACGCCGAATGCGTACCAGTAGGCCGCGGCGGCGAAGCCTGCCAGCCACAGCGCGACCACCAGCGCGTAGACCTGCAGCGCCGCCAGGACCCCTATGCCGACCGCGACCGCCGCGCCGCTGAAGCCCGTGAGGCTGGTAAGCAGGCCCACCACGGAGGCCCTCACGCCGGTCGGGAAGAGCTCGCTCTGGAGTATGCTGAGGCTCGCCCACGCCCACTCCGAGAACACCATGTTGGCGAGTAGCGCCGCGTAGAAGAGCTCCTGGCTCCTGAGCTCGTGGACCGCGAGGAGTGCGGCCGCCGTGACGGCCCCGCCTAGGAAGGCCGCGAGTACCGAGGCCCTGCGGGCCCTGTCTATCGCTGGCAGCAGCAGCGGGGCACCGACCGAAGCCCCCAGGTTCGCCACGAACACCACCAGCGGCACGGCCTCGACGCCGAACGCGAAGCCCTCCGCGTAGGGCGCGTAGTATGCGGTGGCGTTGTAGGTGACGTACTGGGCCACCGTTATGACGGCCAGCACGGCGAACCTCGAGGCGTACCTGGTTAGCGCCTCGACGAGCCCGACGCGCACCTCGCGCGGGGGCCTCATCAGCAGCTGCCCGCGGTGCCCGGTGATCTTGCGGACCAGGACCTCGGCCTCGGCCAGCCGGCCGCGCTCGACGAGCCAGCGCGGTGACTCGGGGAACCCGAGCCTGGCAAGCCCCGCCACAGCCAGCGTCGCGAGGGCCGAGGCCAGCAGGTACCTAACCTGAAGCTCCGGGTCCTCCGCCAGCTGGCGGTAGACCAGGACCAGGGCCGCTATGAACGCCGCGCCCACGTTCCAGAAGTTGGTCGCCATCATTAGCGCCTTGCCACGGTGCCTGGCCGGGGCCAGCTCAGCCAGGGCCGCGTAGGCCGCCCCGAATTCGCCGCCGATACCGAACGTCATGATCGACGTCAGCACCGCGAACGCGATGACGTCGCGGTAGGCGAAGAAGAGGGCGGTCAGCGCCGCCCCCTCCAGCAGCAGGGACAGCATGAACATCCTGCGCCTGCCGACCAGGTCAGCAAGCCTGCCCAGCGCTATGGCGCCCGCCGCCTCGGCGAGCAGGTTGGCTGCGAAGACGAGGGCGGCCACCTCCGGCGGCGCGACGATGTAGGCCAGCAGCGGCGCCACGGAGAACATGACGCCGTTGAGGAAGTAGTTGGCCGAGACCACGCCGAACAGCTTCCAGTGCTCGACACTCCATCTGGCGCCGTCGAGCGCCTGGGTGAAGAGGGGCGCCGCCAAGCCCGCTCGCCGGGCGGCCGCGCACCAAGCGGGCTTATCACCCCTGCGAGAACCGGGTTATCAAGGCAGTCCCGAGAAAAGGGCGTGGGGAGGCGTCGCCCTAGCCGCCCCCCTCGGGCTTGACCGCGCCGCTCCTCACGAGCTGCTCGTACCAGAGCGGGTGCTCCTCCCTGACCCTCTCGACGGGCATCCTCCCGTGGATGAACGTGGTGTCGACGGGGAACACCGGCGGCGAGAAGTGCGCGTAGGCCACGTGTACCATCGCCAGGTAGACGACCGCCAGCACCGCCTCCTTGAAGTGCATCACCCACATGACGCCGTTGAGCGCGCTGGGCCCCCAGATGCTCATGATGAGCCCGGGCACGCCCAGGACGGCGATGCCCCAGTAGACGCCCCAGTAGCCGAACATCTGCTCCTCGTTGTACTTGTGGGCACGCGGCGGCTTGACGCGCGGCGTCAGCGTCCACAGCAGCCTCCTGGCCAAGTCCCTCAGGAAGGCTAGGCTGTAGATCCTTAGCATCGGGAACTCGTCAGACAGCTTGGCGCCGCGCAGCTTGGCGGCCACGGCCCTGGCGCCATAGTAGGCGAAGTGCAGCAGGACGAGCACCCCCATCGCCCAGCCCGACACGACGTGGATCTGGGCGTAGAGGTCCCTGCTGACCATGAGGTCCCGCCACAGCGGGTCGTTCGCGAAGTACATGGCGAAGCCCGTGAAGGCGCACACCACGAACGTCACCACGAGCCAGAGGTGCTGCACCCTCTGCCACAGCGTGAACCTCTGCACCCACTCGCGCGCCTCACGGGCGACCCTCCGCCACCTCCCTATCTCGCGGACACGGGCCGCGAAGTTACCCAGGGTCCACCACGTGCCCACGATGGCCACGAACAGTATGAGCACGTCGAATCCGAGGGCGAGCGCGTCGCGCCACCACGCCGTGCTAGTGAGGTCGGGCTCGGCCAGCAGCCGGGGGAGCTTCGGCAGCGACTCCTCCAGGAGCGGCAGCCAGGCCATGTAGTAAACTATGACCCAGCTCAGCCCCACGAGCAGCACGACCGCCGCGAAGTCGAGCGCCAGGTAGAGCCAGAGGAGCCTCAACCCTCACCGGCCCCCTCCTTGCGCCCTCGCAGGTAGGCCCAGACACCGGCCACGACGCCTGTGGCCACGAGGGCGGCCGTGGTGACCGCCGCCACGTCCTGGAGCTGCTTGGTGGAGGCCCCCACGTACGGCAGCTTCTCGTAAAACGGCTCGAAGCCGTCGGTGAACCCGGGCTCCGTGCACCCGATGCAGACCGCGCCGGTCCTCGTGGGCCCGCCGACGCCGCCCACCCAGCCGACCTTATTCCAGGGGCAGTGGGAGACGGGGCCCTTACACCCGACCGCGTAAAGGCACTTGGCGTTGTTCTCGCCCGGGTAGCGCCTGAAGTCACCGGCCGCGTACCAGGCCGCCCTCGGGCACTGCTCGTGCACCGTCGGTCCGAAGATGTAGCGCGGCCTGAAGTCCTCGTCCAGCTCGGGGAGGGGCAGCTTGCCCAGCGCCCAGAGCACCAGGTGGGCGAGCACCCTCAGCTGCGCGTTCCCGTTGGCCGGGCAGCCGGGCACCGCCACCGCGGGCCTGCAGTCCTCGCGGATCTCGCCGGGGCCCGGCCTGCACTCGCCGCGTATGAACCTGAGGAACGGCTCGCCCTCGGGCACGAGCTCGACGAAGCCCTTGTGCCCGCGGCGTCTGTCCGGGAAGAAGCCGACGGCGCCCGTCGGGCTGGCGCTCCACCCGGCCGCTGCCCACCTCTCGAACGCGTCGTAGCCCAGCTTCTTGACGAGGTCGGCCTCGAGCACGCGGTTGGCCGGGATGCCGCCGTAGCTCGCACAGTTGCCCACGGTCACCACCGCCACGGCCCGCCTCAGGAGCCTCCTTATCCATTCGGCGCAGGTGACGACGCGGCCCCCCTCCTCCCCTATGTAACAGAAGTAGTCCACTTCCTCGGGCGCCTCCGTCACCCCGAGCTCGCGCAGCGTCCTACTGTCGACCGGTATGCTGCCCTCGATGATCAGCACGAACGGATCGAGCTTGCCCTCGGAGGCCAGCCTCAGGATGTCTATGGGGCTGGTGAGGAGGACGCCGGGGTTGTAGCCCAGCTCTAGCAGCTTGAGCAGCGTGGAGCGCAGCGGGTCGTCCTCGGGTAGCGCCTCGGCGATCCTCCTCAGCTCCTCCGGGCTCATGCGCGCCAGCTGCTCCGCGTAGCTGGGCGTCTTCTCGCCCCAGCTGAGCATGAGCGTCTCGTGGAACAGGAGCTTGACCGTGCCCGGACCCACGAGGTGCGAGGCGCCGCCAAGCACGTCGACGAGGTCGGGATCCGAAGCCTGGATGATCGCTGTCGTGTTGCCAGCGCAGTCCTGGGCCTCGAACCACACGAGGTTTATGCTGCCGCGCCTCACCTCCTCCAGGGCCGCCCGGACGAGCTTGCCCCAGTCGAGGACCGCGAAGGCCGCCGAGGCGCCCAGAAGCTTCAGGAAGTCCCTCCGGCTTACCCGCGCCACGTGCGCCACCTCTACCCGTAAAGCGGGGGGCTATCACTGGGCCTCTGGAAGCTGGGGTGCCACGCGTGGGAGTAAAAAGAGGAGCGGTCGCGCGCGGGCCGGGGGAGGCCGTGTCCTGCAGCGCCGAGGCCACCGTGTCTAAGCTGGAGAGGGCGCTGAGGAGCGCCGAGCTCCGGGGCTGGCTCGCGAGCACGGCGCGCGCGTTCGCCTCCGCCCTCGCTGGGGTCGCGGAGAGGAGGATGACCGACGTGGTCGCCGCCCTCTTCCTCGCCCAGGTCGGCAGCAGCGTCTACGCCGCCGCCAGGGCCGCCGGCGCCGAGCCCCGCGACGCGCTGGAGGAGGCGCTCGCGGAGCTGTGTAGGATCTACCAAGCGGCCGTGGAGCTCCTGCGCTCGAGCTACGAGGCGGGGAGCCTCGAGGAGAGCTTCGAGAGCGTCGTGAGGTGGCTCGGCGGTGGGCCGTCCCGAGGAGCTGGTGAGGCTGGCGGCTAGGGCCGCAGCCCTGCTGAGCAGGGTCGCCGGCGAGGTCGAGCGCGAGCTCCTAAGGGCCCTCGAGGAGGCTCTCGGGGTGCCGCTGACGAGGGAGTCGCTCCTCCTGAGGTCCCTCTACAACTTTAACCCGGGCGGGCGCGAGGACGCCGGGGAGCTGGCCAGGGCCGTGGCCCGCTACATGGGCTTCGAGAGTGAGGAGGATGTGTGGCGCTACCTACGACGTCTTGGTCGCCGTGGACGCGGAGATCGCGAGCGCCCTGGGCCTGGAGGAGCCGAGGGCCCAGGGTAGGTGCCTGCTCGTGCCGGCGCGCGGCCGGGCCCTGGAGCTGGTCGACCTGGCCCGGGACGTCTCGGCCCGCCACGTCTATCTGGTGGGCGTCGCAAGGCGGGGACGCCCGCCGGGCCTCTACGCGAGGCGCGTGGCGCCCCGCCCCCCGGACTCGGCGGACCTCATCGTGAGGACGCTCTGGCCGAACCTCACCGGCAGCACGTCCTTCGAGGACTACGTCGAGGCGTTCGCGCTCCTCCACGGCGCGCCCTTCACCGTGGTGGAGTGCGAGCCCGGGGGTGGCGGCTGTGGGAGCCTCATCGCTAGCTGGCTGCGGGAGGTCTGCTAGGATCCGCGTGATAGGCGTCGGCAACCCCCTCTACGGCGACGAGGCGGCGGGCTACTGCATGGCGGTCGCGCTGCAGCGGTGCTCGGTACTCGAGGGCGCCGAGGTGCTCGCCCTCGACCACTTAGGCCCCGAGTGCGCGCTCCTGCTCGATGGGTGCGACGCCGCCGTCTTCCTCGACGCCGGCGCCCCGGACGCCGCCGGGGAGGGCTACAGCGTGGCCCGCATCGACACGTCCCGGCTCACGCCGCGGGAGGCCGTCGAGGTGCTGCGCAGCGTCGAGCCCCACAGCCTCGATCCCGTGGGGCTCGCCGTGATCGCCCGGTCGGCCGGCGTGAGCCACGGCGACCTCTACCTGGTGGCCGTGAGGGCGTCGCGAGTGGGCCTGGGCGCCGGCCTAAGCGAGGAGACGGTGCGCAGCTCGCTGGCGGCATTGGAGGCCCTGGTCGCGCTCCTCGAGAGGCTGGGCGTTCGGGCGAGGCTCGACGGGGAGTGCGTGCGCCGCGAGCTCGTGCGGTGCGGCTCCTCAGCGAGCGGGCTCCAGCAGCCCCAGCCGGGCGGCAGCGACCATCAGCTGGCCCACGGCTAGCCCGCCATCGCCGGGCGGGAGCCTGCGCTGGAGTGCTAGCCTGAGGCCGTGGGCGGCCAGCGCCTCCCTGATACCCTGGACTATGTAGGTATTCACCGAGGCGCCACCCGAGGCCAGGACGGTGTCGGAGTCGGCGGCCGACGCGTACCTTGCCGCGAGCTCGCCTAGCGCCCTTCCCAGCGCCCTCTGCGCCGTAAGCGCCAGGTCGGCCACGGGCACCCCCTCCTCCAACCCCTCGAGCAGCCACCTGACGAGCTCGCGCGTGTCAACGACCAGCCTGCCCTCGAGCTGCACGAGCGGGGGCGTGTAGCCCAGGTCCCTGCCGCCTCTCGCCGCGGCCTCGAGCTTCATGGCCGGCTCGCCCTCGTACCGCCGCTCGTGCTCGATGCCGAGGAGGGCAGCTACCGCGTCGAGGGTCCTGCCCATGCTGGTCGTGAGGGGTTGCGAGGGGTCGGCGGCGAGCGCGTAGCTGAGCCTGGC
>WAQM01000135.1 GCA_015520245.1 Pyrodictiaceae archaeon | reverse complement strand
CTTCATGAGCCCAGCCCCGCGCGCCGCCGGCTACGGGGCGGCGCCTTGGGGCGCAGAAGGGTGCTTGTGGTCTCAGACACGCACGTGCCCGAGAGGGCGGACTCGGTGCCGCCCGAGATGCTCGACCTCATAGAGCGGCTCTCGCCATTCGACGCCGTGGTGCACGCGGGGGACCTGGTCTCGGAGTCGGTGCTGGAGTGGGTGCGCGGTCTGGCGCCGAGGGCGTACGTCGTCCGGGGCAACATGGACTACCTGGAGCTCCCGGAGCGCGAGGTCGTCGAGCTCGGGCCCGGGCTCCGGCTTGGCGTCGTCCACGGGCACCAGGTCCGCCCCCGCGGCAACGTCGAGGCGCTGACGGCCCTGGCGAGGAGGCTCGGGGTCTCGGTGCTCGTGAGCGGCCACACCCACTACCCCTTCGTCCGCGAGAGCGGCGGGGTGCTGCACGTGAACCCGGGGAGCCTCACCGGCGTCTGGGGCGGCGGCGGGGGCTCGATGAGGCCAAGCCTCGCGGTGATCGAGGTGGGCGGCGACGGCGTGCGGGTCGAGGTCTACGAGCTGGTCGCGGGCAGGCCTAGGAGGACGGTGGAGGCGGGGCCCTGGACCCCCCGCTGACGTGCGGTGCGGAACCGTTAACCGGGGCCGCGGCCGCCGCCCACGCGGTGCGGGCAGGCGTGGGTGCCGCCCTGCTGCTGGCCCTGCTCCTCGCGGTGCTGGCCCAGCCAGCGGCGATGCAGCCCCCCGGCATCATGGGCGCGCCCCCCGTCGAGGTCGAGGCCGAGAACGTAACGTACGTCGTCCTGGTGCACCCCGACGGCACCGTGGAGCCCCGCTACGCCGCATCGGGCAGGATCGTCCTCGCCCCCGGCCTGAACGTGACCGGCGAGCTAGTCGCGGTGTACTCAGCCGAGGCCGGCGGGCGCGCGGCGAGGGGCGAGGGCACCCTCGAGGCGAGCTTCGAGGTCGGGGGGCCGCTAAACGTCAGCAGGTCGTCGCTGACCCTCGAGGCGTCCTGGAGGCTGGGCCTGGAGGGAGGCCGCTACAGCGCGGCCCTGGCGGTCGTCGCCCAGGCGGTGTCGGGCGGGGAGGCTGGTGGCGCCTACCTCCTCGCGTCGGTCAGCGGCGACGCGGACGAGGCCAGGGTGGCGCTCGAGGTGAGGGCGAGGCCCTACCAGGGCGCCCTGCCGGCCCGCGACCAGCTCGAGAAGGCGCTGCGCACAGCGGGGGTCGACTTCGTGCGCCTGCTGCGCTACAGCGCCGGCGTCGTTGACGACCAGGCGTACCTTGAGCTCGAGGCGGCGGTCGACATGAGGGGGGCAGCTGAGTACTTGCGTGCCAAGAGGGTGCCGGCCGACGTGGCCGAGGCGCCGCGCGAGCTCCTAGCCGAGAACGTCACCTACTCGGCCGAGGCCTCGCTGAGGCTGCGCGCAGTGGTCGAGCCGGCGCCCGGGCGGGGGCTCCGCGCCACAGTCGCGGCCAACTACACGTTCAGCGCCCAGGGCGACGTGGAGCGGTTCGGCAGGCTCGCGGCCGAGTACGGGCCGCGCATCGCGGCCTACATCGTGTCGCTGCTGGCGCTCCTGGCCGCCGACGTCGCCTCGGCGCTGGGGGACAGGCAGGCAGCAGCCCAGCTCTCCATGATGGCCGTGGCGGCCTACACCGCGGCCGGCGACCAGCCGGC
This sequence comes from Pyrodictiaceae archaeon, assembly GCA_015520245.1. Classification (GTDB taxonomy): domain Archaea; phylum Thermoproteota; class Thermoprotei_A; order Sulfolobales; family Pyrodictiaceae; genus WAQM01. The sequence goes on along the minus strand of WAQM01000135.1, from coordinate 1,040 downwards.
GCTGTACCCCAGGCCGCCCTACTCGAGCAGCCTCGAGGTCCGCGTGGAGCTGGAGGGGGGCGAGGGCAGGTTCAGCGTCGAGCTGCGCGGCGAGAGGCTCGCCTACCTCTACCCCACCGGCGACCCGGCCCGCGACGCTAGGCTGGCCCTGGGCGAGCTCCGGGACTACGTCTCGGCCCTCGCCGAGGCCGCGATGATGCTGGGCGCTAACCTGCCGGGCCTCCACACGCTGGTGCCCGAGTACGCCGAGGTGGCCCCGGCCAGCCCTGAGGTGTCCGTCGAGCCGACAAGGGTCCCGCTAGGCAGGCTCGGCCGCGTCACGGTCACGGTCCTGCCGGCCGAGGCGGTGGCAACGCCGACCCCCGCGCCGGAGGCGACGACGCCCGCGCCCCCGACGCCGACCCGGACGCCGGCACCAGCCGAGGCCCCGGCCACGGAGCCGGCGGCCACCGCCACCGAGGCCGAGACCCCGGAGGCCGCGACCACCCCGGCGGCATCGCCGGCGCCCGCCGAGGTGGGCGAGACGGCGCCCACGGAGGCCCCGCAGCGGCCGGCCCCGGCCGAGCTCCTGCCGTACGTGGCGGTCGCCCTGGCGGTTGCGGCGCTCGCTGCCGCGCTCCTGGCCGCGAGGAGGCGGTGAGCCGGCCCCGGCCCGAGCACCCCCTCAGCGCTTTCTAGGGCGCCCGCGGCCCCGCGGCGCCCAGCCATTTAATCCCACCTCTTGGGGCGCCGGGCCGGTGCGGGTGGTTGGCCGACGAGCTCCTGCTCGTGTCGGCCGGGCTCGCGGTCGCGCTCTACATAGCGTGGAACCTGGGCGCGAACGACGCTGCCAACCCGACCGAAACGGCGGTGGGTGCGGGCGCAGTCACCCTCAGGCAGGCGGTGGCGATGTTCGCCGCGTTCGCGGCCCTGGGCGCGGTGCTCGAGGGCTACCAGGTCATAAAGACGATAGGCAAGGGGGTCGTGAAGGACCTCGACCCCCTCACCGCCCTCGCCGCCGGCCTAGGCGCCGGCCTCTGGATAACACTGGCCACGTGGAG
>WAQM01000134.1 GCA_015520245.1 Pyrodictiaceae archaeon | reverse complement strand
TCTTCGAGGAGCTCGCCAAGGCGAACGCGGAGGCGATCGAGGCCTCCGGGGCGGGCGTCGTGGTGGCCACGTCGCCCCACACGCTCTACGCGCTGAGGGAGCTCTACCCCCGCTACGGCGCCAGGCTCTCGGCCGAGGTGGTGCACTACTCGCAGCTGCTGGCCAGGGCGGTCGACGAGGGGAGGCTCGCGCCCCCGAGGGCCGAGGGGCTGAGGGTCACCTACCACGACCCCTGCTACCTGGGGCGCTGGAGCGGGGTCTACGACGAGCCCAGGAGGCTGCTGAGGAGCGTCGAGGGCCTCGAGCTGGTCGAGATGCCGAGGAGCCGCGAGCGCTCCCTCTGCTGCGGCGGCGGGGGCGGCGGCTTCTGGCTCGAGAACCGCGAGGCCCGCAGGCTCGCCCGCGCCAGGCTCGAGGAGGCGAGGTCCACGGGGGCCTCGGCGGTCGCCACCGCGTGCCCCTACTGCGTCAGGATGCTCGAGGACGAGGAGAGGGTGGCCCGCACCGGGCTCCGGGTCCTCGACGTCGTCGAGCTCCTGGCCCGGCCGGGGTGAGGCCCCGTGGCCCCCCGCATCATGGTCTTCGTCGAGCAGGACGGGGGAGAGATAGAGGAGTCGTCGCTGGGCGTGCTCACCAGGGCCCGCGAGGTCGCCGAGAGGAGAGGCTACGAGGTCTACGCCCTGCTGCCCACGGCGAGGCACGGCCCCGAGGAGGCTAAGGAGCTGGGGGCGTACGGGGCCCACGTCGTTGTGCTCGCGAGGCACGAGGCCCTGGACCGCTACCACAGCGAGGCGTACGCCGCCGCGGTGGCCCAGGCTGTGGAGGCCTACGACCCCGAGGTGCTCCTGGCCAGCGCCACCAGGAACGGCAGGGACCTCCTCGCCAGGCTCGCCGTGAGGTTCCGCACCGGCCTCATGGCCCACGTGATCGAGTTCGACGTGGGGGACGACGGGAGGCTCGTCGGCACCGTGCCCGGCTTCGGCGGCAGCATAGCGGCGGTGGTGAAGCACGTCAGGGGGAGGCCCCAGATGGCCACCGTCTCGCCCGGCGCCTACCAGCCCGCGAGGCGCTGGGGCCCCGCCCGCGTCGAGGAGCTCAGGCCCAGCATCGGCGGGCTCAGGGTCAGGGTCCTGGAGCGCAGGGTGGGCGAGGCCAGGGACATATCGAGGGCCCCGAGGGTCGTCGTGGCGGGCATGGGGGCGGCCCAGGCGCTGGACCTCGTGCGCGAGCTCGCCGAGCTCCTGGGGGCCGAGCTGGGGGTCACGAGGCCCCTCGCCGACGCGGGCCTCGCGCCGCGCGACGTGCAGGTTGGCTCCACCGGCGTCAGCCTCCGCTCCGACCTCGTGCTCGTCCTGGGGGCGAGCGGCGCGCCGCACTTCGTCTCCGGGATACGCGAGGCGGGGACCGTGGTGTCGGTCAACGTCGACCCGGAGGCGCCGATCCGCGAGCACTCCGACTACTTCGCCGTGGCCGACCTCAACGAGCTCCTGCCCATCCTCATCCGCGAGCTGAGGAGGAGGCTCGGAGGGGGTGGGGGCCCGTGAGCCTCCGGAACATAATCGTCTGCATGAAGGTGGTCCCCAAGCCGGAGGAGGTCAGGTTCGACCCGAGGACGAAGACCGTCGACCGCGCCAGGGCGAGGAGCGAGATCAACCCGGCCGACAAGAACGCGCTCGAGATGGCGCTCCAGCTCCGCGAGAGGTACGGCGGCAGGGTCGTCGTGCTCTCGATGGGGCCGCCGCAGTGGGAGCCGTTCCTGCGCCTGGCCGTTGCCATGGGGGCCGACGACGCGGTGCTGGTCAGCGACAGGGCCCTCGCGGGCTCCGACACGCTGCCGACCACGATGGTCCTCGCGGCTGCCGTGAGGAGGATAGGCGACTACAGCCTGATCCTCTGCGGCGAGGAGAGCAGCGACGGGGGCACCGGCCAGGTGCCCCCCGGGCTGGCGGAGTGGCTCGGCGTACCCCACGTCACCTACGTCAGCAGCATAGAGATACGGGGCGACCGCGCCGTCGTGAGGAGGACCGTGCGCGGCGGCTACGAGGTCCTCGAGGTCCCCCTGCCCTTCGTCGCCGCGGTCGAGCTGGGGTGCAACAGGCCCAGGTTCCCCGACTTCAGGAGGAAGAGGTGGGCCGAGCGCGAGTTCAGGCCCAAGGTCTGGACGCTCAGGGACCTGGGCATAGACCCGAGCCAGGTGGGGTTCCAGGGCTCCGGCACCTCGGTGGTCGAGCTGAGGGAGCTGAGGCCCCCCGAGCGCCGCCGCGAGGTGATCCAGGGC
>WAQM01000133.1 GCA_015520245.1 Pyrodictiaceae archaeon | reverse complement strand
GTGCCACCGCCGGCGCTGACCTCGGCGAGGTCTATGTAGGGGTACCTCACCGGGTAGCCGGAACCTCTGACCAGCCTGCCCATGTGGACCCGGCCGCCGACCTCGTACTCGGGCACCACGAGCGGCTCGCCGCCCACGACGGCCGAGGCCTTGGCCGTCGTGCCGCCCATATCGAAGCCGAGGGCGTGCTCGACGCCCATGAGCCTCGAGAAGAACGCGACCGCAACGGCGCCGGCGGCGGGCCCCGACTCTATGAACGCGGCCGGCACGCGGATCGCCTCCTCCGCTGCCGCGACACCGCCGCTGCTCTGCATGACGAGGAGCCTGCCACGAAAGCCGCGCCTCACGAGCTCCTCGCGAAGCCTGGCCAGGTACCCGGCGAGCAGGGGCTTAAGGACGGCGTTCACGACAGTCGTGCTCGCCCTCTCGTACTCCTTGGGCTGCGGGTCCACCTCGTGGCTGAGCACGACCTCGGCGCCGGGGCACTCCTCCCTTATCAGCTCGCCCGCGCGCCTCTCGTGGGCGGGGTTGGCGTAGCTGTGGAGGAACACAACCGCGAACACGTCAACGCGGCCGCACCAGCGCCTCGCGATCTCCCTAACGGCCTCCTCGTCCAGGGGCTCGATGACCTCGCCGCGGGGGCCCACGCGCCCCCTCACGCCGACCCTCATGGACCTGGGTACGAGCGGCCTGGGCCTCTCGAAGAAGAGGTTGTAGAGCTCAGGTCTGTTCTGCCTCCCGATCTCGATCACGTCCCTGAAGCCCTCGTTGGTTATGAGGAGCACCCTCGGCCTCTCCAGCCCCACCTGGCCGAAGAGTAGGTTCGTGCCGAGGGTGGTCGCGTGGACGACGACGTCAACGGTGTCCAGCCCCCAGCCGAGCTCGTCGAGTGCCTCCACGACGCTGAGCCAGGGCTCCTTCGGCCTCGTGAGCACCTTGACGTGCCGCAGAGCTCCGGTCTGCGGGTCGTAGGCGACTAGGTCGGTGAACGTGCCGCCGACGTCGACGCCAACCTTCCTCGCCGTACTCCCCACCTCGCGCACCTCCAGCGCCTAAGCATGGACGTGCCGTGAAGGCGTGGGTGGACTAACATTTTAGGCACCTCGACAACTGATTTATATCGGATCGAACGGTGTGCTATAAGCGTTTCCCGTGCCTGGGCGAGCCCGTTGCGGCACCCGTTGCCGGAGCGCACTAGAGCCGGGTTGCGTCAGCCGCGCAGCCCGCAGTCGCGGTAGTCCCTCCTGCCCTTGATCATGTCCTCGAGGAGCTCGACGATGAACGGCGCGGGGTCGACGCCGGTCGCCTCGTAGAGGCCACGCCACAGCGGCGCGGCGTTAACCTCGAACACCACGTATCGCCCGTCCACGGTCTCGGCCACGTCCACGCCCGCGTAGCAGAGGCCCACGCTCCTGGCGGCCCGGACCGCCAGCTCCTCTAGCTCGGGGGTGACAGGCGCGGGTTCGGTGCGGGCCCCGCGCGCCACGTTGGTCTTCCACGCGCCCGAGGGGGCCACGCGGTAGGCCGCCGCGACCACGCGGTCGCCAACAACGAAGGCCCTTATGTCCCGGTTGCCCTTCTTCTCGACGTACTCCTGCACGTAGATTGGCTGCCTGAGAGTCGCTATCAGCTCGAGGACCCGGTAGGCCTCATCAACATCGTCGACCATGAACGAGCCGAGCCCCATGGTACCGGCTATGGGCTTTATCACGGCCCGCCCCCAGCGCTCTATAGCGTGCAGCGCCTCGTAGGGGTCCTCGGTCACGAGGGTCCTCGGTACGGGGACCCCCGACGACGCGAGCAGCCTGAGGCTCGTGTACTTATCGCGGGCTGCGAGCAGCGAAAGCGGGTGGTTGACCGCCGGTACGCCCTCGTCCACCATGTGGGCCAGCACGCCTACGCGCTTCAGCAGTGTCTCGAGCGATGGGAACCTGCCTATCGCCCTCACGATCGCACCGTCGAGCTCTAGGCAGCTGCCCCGATACGTGACCGCGCAGCCGCCCGCCACGGTGCCGCTCAAGTATTGCACGAGCACGTAGCGGGCCCTGTGCCCCCGGGCCCGCGCCGCCTCGAGGAGCCTCCTGCTGGACCAGGTGGGGCGGGGCGCCTCGTGGATGACCGCCACGACGGGCAAACGTTAACTGCCCTCCTCCCACGTGACCTACGGTGCCGCGGGTTGTTAACGAGCATCGCCGCCGCCCTCGTCGCCTGCGCCCTCACCGCGGTCTCCGCACGCGCGCTGGCCCCGAGGCTGGCGGGGCGCCTGGGCCTCGTGGGCGTCGACGTGCACAAGCCGGACAGGCCGCGCGTCCCCGAGGCCGGCGGCGTCGCGCTGCTCGTGGGCGTGGCGGGCGGCTACACTGTGCTGTGGCTGGCCGAGGGCTGGCCGGGCTACGCCGCCCTGGCGCTCACGGCAGCGACCGCGTGGCTCGTGGGCTTCATCGACGACCTGGTGAGGCTCGACGCGATCAGTAAGCCGCTGCTGACGCTGGTGGCTGGGCTGCCCCTCCTGGCTGCGGGCGCCTACGAGCCCTACCTCCACATACCCTTCGCCGGGGAGTTCAGGCTCACCGTGGTCTACCCCGCGCTCGTGCTGGCCGGCGTGATGGTGTCCTCCAACATGTTCAACATGATCGACGTGCTCAACGGGAGCATGGTACTCCCGGCGCTGGTGATCCTCTCGGGCATGGCCGCTGCCACGGCGCTCCTGCAGGGGCCGGAGGGCCAGCTCGCGCCGCTCCTCGTTGCAATCGCCGCCCTCGCGGGCTACGCGCCCTTCAACGTCTATCCGGCCAGGCTGTTCAACGGCGACCAGGGCAGCCTGCTCGTCGGCGCCCTCGTGGCAGCCCTGGCCGTCGTAACCGGGCTCGAGGCCTTCGCGGTCATTGCCTCGCTGCCCCTAGTGCTCAACGGCTTCCAGATACTCGCCAGCGCCGGCGGGCTGCGCGAGCGGGGGGAGATGCCGAGGCCCACGCGCTTCCACGAGTCCAGGG
>WAQM01000132.1 GCA_015520245.1 Pyrodictiaceae archaeon | reverse complement strand
GCGGGGCCCGGGCTCCGGCACCACGCCGCCGAACCTGGTCTCGATGAACTTGAGCACGCGGTGGGCGAAGTTGCCTATGTCGTCGTTCATCTCGCTGTTCACTATGCGGTAGAACTCGGACCACGTGAAGTTCGTGTCCCTGGCCTCGGGCCTCATCCTTATCAGCGCGAACCTCCAGTAGTCCGCCGGGAGGATCTCGAGGGCCTCGTCGATCCAGATGCCCCAGCGCCTGCTCTTCGAGAACTGCTCCCCCTCGTACATGAGGTACTCCGTCGCGGAGATGTACCACGGCAGCACGTAGGGGTCGCCGCTGGCCATCAGCATCGCGGGGAAGATTATGGCGTGGAACGGTATGTTGTCCTTGCCTATGAAGTAGACGGTGCGCGTCTCGGGGTCGAACCAGAGCTCCCGCCACAGCTCGGGCCTGCCCACCCGCTCGCCGTACTCCTTCGTTGCCGATATGTAGCCCAGCAGCGCGTCGAACCAGACGTATATCGTCTTGCCCTCCGAGCCGGGGAACGGGGCCGGGATGCCCCACCTGTTGTCCCGCGTGAGGCTGCGCGGCTTGAGCCCCTCGCGGACCCAGTTGAGGCTGTAGGTCTTCACGTTCTCGGGTAGCGCCGACTCCCTCAGCCACCTCTCCAGCCTCTCGGCAAGCTTGGGGAGGTCGAAGAACCAGTGGCGGCTCTTGCGGAACTCGACGGGGCTGCCGCAGATCGCGCAGCGGGGGCTGCGCAGCTCGGTGGGGTGGAGGAGGCGGCCGCAGTTGTCGCACTGGTCGCCGTAGGCCTTCTCGTAGCCGCAGTGCGGGCACGTGCCCACCACGAAGCGGTCGGGCAGGAACCTGCGGTCGCGCGGGCAGTACGGCAGGGTCTCCTCCTGCTCGAACACGTAACCGTTGCGGTACAGCTTGAGCATGAACTCCCTCACGAACTCCTTGTGGACGGGGCTCTCCGTCCTCGTGTAGTTGTCGAAGCTTATCCCGAACTCCCTGAACAGCTTCACCACGTACTCGTGAGCCTGGTCGGTAAGCTGCCTCGGCTCGACCCCCTTCCTGATCGCCTCTATCTCTATGGGGGTGCCGTGCTCGTCGCTGCCGCTCACGAAGACGACCTGCTCGCCCTTCATCCTGAGGTACCTGGCGAAGACGTCGGCCGAGAGCACGGAGCCTATGAGGTTCCCTAGGTGAGGCACGCTGTTCACGTACGGCCACGCTGCCGTTACGACCCACTTTCCCATCGAGCTACCCTCGACAGCGGCGGGGCACGCCTCGGGAGCTATAAAGCTTGGCTGACGGGTACGCATCGCTCGGGCGGCGCATGACCTACGTGCACGTCGCGGTCGGCAACATAAATGTCGACGCCTACCTCTACGTCGACAGGCTGCCGGGCCCCGACGACGTCGTCGTGGTGAGGGAGGCGCTGATAGGGCTCGGGGGCGCGGCGACCAACTACGCCGTGGCCGCGGCCAGGGCCGGCCACCGGGCCAGGCTGGTCGCCCACACCACGAGGCACGTCGAGGCGCTCGGGCTGCTGGACAGGCTGAGGTCGGAGGGCGTGGACCTGACCGCCGTCCAGGTCCACGACGACGGGGCGCCAGGCATGGTGGTCGTGCTGGTCCTGCCGAGCGCGGCGACGTCCATGGTCAAGCTACGCGGGGTCAACGAGAGGCTCGACGGGCGCGAGGTCGTCGACGCGCTGCCGGCCGACGTGGTGCACTTCGCGAGCGTCGGCCCCCAGGTGGTCGAGCGCGCCTGCAGCGCCTCGGCGGGGTTCGCGGGCGTGAGGCTCGTGTCGTACGACCCGGGCGGGGCCGTGGTGGAGGCGGAGCCGGAGCGCGTGCTTAGGGCCTCCAGGCGGTGCGCCGACCTCCTGACGGTGAACGCGCGGGAGCTGGAGATGCTCACCGGCAGCCGCGAGCCCTCCTCGGCCAGGAAGGTGCTCGGGGGCAGGCTCGGCGCGGTGCTCGTGCGCATAGGCGGTGGCGGCGCCTACCTCGTCACGAGGTCCGCCAGCTTCCACGTCTACGGCTTCCACTACGGCCGCCCCGTGGACACGACCGGCGCTGGGGACACGTTCAACGCCTACTTCAACGCCTACCTCGTAGAGGGCAGGGGCTACGAGGAGGCGCTCGCGGCCGCCGCGATAGCCGCCGGGGTTAAGGTTACGAGGCGGGGCGCCCAGTCGTCGCCCACCAGGCGCGAGGTCGAGGAGCTGCTGGCGGCCCACGGTGGTAGGCTTGTCAGGCGCGTCGGCGGCTGAGCTCCCCGAGCTCAGGCTGCCGTGTCGCGTGGCGCCCGGCGTGTACTGCGCCCGCTGCTGCTACGGAACCGAGATGCCGCTCACCGAGGACGACGTCAGGAGGCTGGAGCGGCTGGGCTACCGGCGCGCCGAGTTCGCGGTCCGGGGCCCCGACGGGGTGCTGAGGCTCCGGAACGTGGGGGGCCGGTGCTACTTCCTCGACGCGCGGACCGGCGCCTGCCGGGTCTACGAGCACAGGCCGCTCGGGTGCAGGCTCTACCCCCTCGTCTGCGTGCCCGGCCTCGGGGTCACCGTGGACCCCGAGTGCCCGCTGCACCACCTGGTGGGGAGGGAGGCGGTCTCGGCGCTCGCCCCCCACGTCCGCAGGCTGGTGAGGGCAGTGTACGGCAGGCCGCTGTGCTAGAGCGTCAGCCTCTCGCCTTCAGCCCTCCGCCTGAACACCCTGTGGCTCGGGGTCACCGTGCGCGGGTGGTTGGCGTAGACGGCATCTAGCCTCGTGACCGCGGTCCTCTGCGGCGCCCTCCTCACCTCCTCGGGCTTCGTGTAGGCCGTCTCGGCTATCTCCTTCAGGGCCCGCGCGTAGGCCTCTATGACGTGCCTGGGCTCCGACTCCGTGAACTCTATCATCAGCGCCTCCTCGACGATGAGCGGGAAGTAGATCGTCGGCGCGTGGAGGCCCCGGTCAAGGAGCGCCTTGGCCACGTCCTCCGCTCTGACGCCGGTCTCGCGCGCGAGCGGCTCCGCTGATATCACGAGCTCGTGCTTCCTCGGCCTCTCCGGGTCGT
>WAQM01000131.1 GCA_015520245.1 Pyrodictiaceae archaeon | reverse complement strand
GGCAGGGGGCGGGTCACTCCCGGCCGCACGACGACACCCATCCTCTCGCGTCATCGCATCTCGCCCCCACTCGCTTACGCTCCGCGACCGTCGAGTCCGAGCTCGCGGAGGGCTCGCGCCAGGGCCCGCTTGAACCCCTCCAGGCTGAAGACGATGCTGTCGTACTTTAGCCTCACGAGCTCCCTGATCCTGCGGTACAGGAACCTGCGGTCCGCCAGCACGACGACCACCCGGTCGCCGGGCCTGCGCTGCGCGCGTCCCACGGCCTGCCGGACGCGCACCGAGGCCGTGACGTTGTAGGCGTAGTCGCGCGCCACGTCCTCGCCCAGCTTGGACGCCATCGCGGCCAGGTAGTCCTCGAACGTAGCGTCGGGCTGGGGGTAGGGCAGGCCCGCCACGAAGACAGCGCGGACCAGGCTACGGCCCTCCTCGTCAACGAACTCCACGCCCTCGACGAGCTTGCCGCTCGCCACGGCCGCCACGGCCACGACCTCCCTCGCCGCGCGCTCGCGCAGCTCCCTGGCCACCTCGCTGACCACGGTGTCCTGGCCCTCGGCTATGAGATCGCCCGGCGCCCTCACGTGGCGCAGGACCTGCTCCATGAACTCGTAGCTCGGGAACACGATGAGCACGGCGCCGCGGTCCAGGCTCGCGGTTAGCGCCTCTATGTAGGACGCATACAGCCTGAACATCCTCTCGCCGCGCTCGGTGAACCTCGAGGTAGGCTCGGCGGCCACTATGGTGCGGCGCCACCTGCCGTACTCGGCCGCCACGGCGGGGTGGAAAAGCTCGACGTCGTAGACGCGTATCGGCTTGCGGACGCACAGCACGTCGCGCACGTAGCTGGCAGGGGGCATCGTACCGCTCATCAGCACGACGGCGGCAGGGCGGTTCAATGGCTCCTCGGTCACGACGCAGGGGTCCGAGGGGACCGCCTTTACCACCACCTTGCCCCGCTCGCTGTACACGTAGGCGCGCGCCCCCTTGGCCAGGGCGTCCAGGAAGGCGGCTACCCTCGCGGAGTAGACCTTTACCTGCGCCCCGCCCTCCTCGAGGGCTCGGGCGAGCTTCTCGACGCGTAACTCGTGGGCTACGTCAAACCACTCCTCGGGGTCTCCTAGGACGTCGAGCAGCTTGGAGGCGTCAAGCCTAGCCATGCCGCCCCCGTAGCCCCTGATCATCGTGCGCAGCCTCTGCAGCCTCCTGACGTGCTCGGACTCCTTGCCGTACCTCTCCGCTAGCTCCTCAGCGGCCCTCTCAATGTCGTTCAGGCTTAGCCGGCGCTCCAACAGCGTGTGCGCCTCCATGAGGCTATGCGCTTCGTCCACGACAACGACGAAGTCCTCGTAAGCCCTAGGCTCGAAGACCGAGCCGAAGATGTCGGGGTTGAACAGGTACGGGTAGGTGGCGACGACGAACGTCACGTCGTCGACCAGCATCTTGAGGGCGAAGAACGGGCACAGCCCGTATCCCGCCAGCAGGGCTACAGCCAGGAAGGGGTCCTCGCCGGCCTCGCCCAGGACGGTCTGGAGCGTGTCGCGGCCCACCTGATCGAGGTTCGAGTAGTAGCTGCATGCGCCCTTAAGCCTCACCAGCCGGCAGGTTTCCCAGAACTCCTCGACGCCCGGCACGTCCTCCTCGTCGCCGGGCCTCAGTAGGGGGCACATGCGGCGGGCGCTGAATAGGAACGTGTAGCTGGCCCCGAACCTCCTCAGCTCCCTCACGACGGGCTGGATCTCGTTCCTCGTCCTGACCACGTATAGCACGCGCTCGGCGCCAGCCTCGATGAGGCCGTAGACCACGGCCGCCGTCTTCCCGAAGCCCGTGGGCGCCTGCAGCAGTAGGATGGAACCCTCCCTAACCACCCTCGCGACCTGCTCGGCTACCTCACGCTGCCCGGGCCTGAACGAGGGGTAGGGGAAGCTGGGCATCGAGCCCGGCTACCCGGCTCGCAGCTAGCGCCCCTTACGGGGCCAGCGCCCCTTGCCCTTGAACTTGACGCCGTCCACGCTCTCGACCAGGGTGGCGCGGTAGAGGAAGCTCATCTGCCTCAGCGCGGCGTAGTAGTCGAACTCGTTGAGGGCGCTTACGGCGTCGATGGGCACGACGACGCGGTACCAGCGCAGCGCCGCGCTGCCCACGGTGTGTAGCACGCAGATGTTGGCGACCGTCCCCACGACCACCAGGCTGTTGATCCCGTATACCCTCAGTAGGTCGTCGAGGGGCGTGCCGTAGAAGGCGTCGTACCTCGTCTTCTCTATCACGACCTCCCCCTCAACGGGCTTAAGCTCGTCGACTATCTCCCAGCCCCACGTGCCCTTGACCACGTGCTCGCCCCATATGCCGAACTCGGGGTCGCCGGGGTAGTGGGTGTCCTTGGTGAACACCACCATGACCTGGGCCTCGCGCGCTCGCTCGAGGAGCTTGCGTA
>WAQM01000130.1 GCA_015520245.1 Pyrodictiaceae archaeon | reverse complement strand
CGTGTGGAGGGGGCGGAGGGTCGCGGTGAAGGTGTTGAGGCAGGACGCGCGCCGCAGCAGCCTCCTGTGGGAGGCGGCGGCGTGGTCGGTGGCCTCCAGCCTCGGCATCGCCCCCAAGCTATACGCCTTCGGCCGCCGCGCCCTAGTGACCGAGGCCGTGCTCGGGCCGAGGCTGGACGAGTACAGGCCCAGCAACTGCTGGGAGGCGTGGCTCGTGCTGCGTAGGCTCCTGGTCAAGGCGTGGCTCCTCGACGTCGCTGGCCTCCTCCACAACGAGCTCGCCAGGCCGGGGGGCCAGGTGCTGCTCGACGGCACCGAGCCGTACATAGTCGACTACGAGTCCGCAACACCCATGAGGAGAGGGAGCCGTAGGACCAACTTGGCGCAGCTCGTGGGCGGGCTAAAGCGCTACCGGTGGGCGCTAAAGGCGGCGCCGGGCCTGGCAGGGGGCCGTATCACGGAGTTGCTCCGCTCATACAAGGAGGGGCGGCGTGACCACGGAGCGCTGGAGGAGGTGGTCGAGGCGCTTGGCGTCCCGTCTCGTCGCGATTGCGTGTAGCCTGGCCTCGTCGCTGGGCCCCGAGGGCCGCCGGCGCCTGGTGCTGGAGGTGCTAGAGGCCGGCTACACCGGACGCGAGCTCGCCAGGCTCATGGGCGTCTCGCCGCCGGCCGTTTCCAGGTACGTTCACGGCACGCTCGCGCCCTCGGCGGAGAGCCTGTGCCGGGCCTTCGAGCGGCTCGCCGCCACGGACGAGGAGCTGGCCGTGAAGCTGCTCGCTGAGGCGCTGAGGGCGCTCTGGGGGCTGGTGAGGGCCGGGCTGGAGGAGCTGGCAGCCCGCGACCCGGGGAGGGCGCGCGAGCTGCTAGAGGAGGTCGCCGACGCCGCCTCCGAGCTCCTAGCTGCGCTACCTACCCCTCGCCCTCCTCGGGGAGGGCCTCTATACCCCTAGGCTCGCCGCCGCCCGAGCAATCGCCCTCCACGCGCTGGGGCTTGAAGACTATCTCCCACTGCCTGTACTCGAGTAGCCCCTCGACCCTGCACCCCCCGGCGGCGAGCCTCATGTAGCCGTAGAGCGAGTCCATCCGGGCCACCTCGAGCGTCACGGAGCCTTCGCTGAGCCTCCAGCTGCCGGCGCGCTGGGGGATCGGCTCGAGGAGGGGCCCCCAGATCGCCCGGTCTATGCTGTAGCTGGGCGCCTTGGCCGCCAGGGCCGCCACGAGGGACCTGGCGAACTCGCCCACCGTGGCCATGGGCGGGCCCCGGCACGCGCCACCGAGCGGCCCCCTATAAGCGCGACCGCCGCCAAGCGAAGAACGGAATTATACCCCCCTACGCGCCGTCCCACCACTTCTAACCGGGCGGCCTAGGGCTGCGGGGGTGCCCGAGCCAGGTCAAAGGGGTCGGGCTGAGGACCCGATGGCGTAGGCCTGCGTGGGTTCAAATCCCACCCCCCGCACCATTCTCGGGCCCGTCCGTCCCCGTGAAGCACCCTCTGCATGCGCGGTCGTTACGGGCGCGACCGCCGCAGGAGAGCCGCTTCATAGTGCCCCCGCCAAGCGGTTGAGCCTCCCGTGACCAGTTGGGGTTGCGCGACGGCCCGCGAGGAACGTCTTAACGTCTTAAGGCCCTTCACGCCCCCGTGGCGCCCGTCAGGAGGGGCCGGGGCCCCAGCGCGGCGCGATTGCGCTAAGCCACTTACGCCCCGATGCTAGGGTGCTCGGCCGGGGCTGCGTGAGGCGCGCGCTCCTTGCCGCCCTTACCGTCGCGGCTGCCGCTGCCGCTCTGGTCGCGCTGGTCGCCGGCTGGCAGCAGGAGCACGTCATCAGGGTGAGGGCGACCACCACCACCAGCCTCTACGCTACCGGGCTGCTCGAGTTCCTCGAGGAGGAGTTCAAGAGGGTGCGCCCGGGCGTGGAGATCGACTTCATAACTGTGGGCAGCGGCGAGGCGCTGAGGAGGGCCGCCCAGGGCGACGCCTGCCTAGTCTTCGTGCACGCGCCAAGCCTGGAGCTAGCGTACATCAGGGCGGGGGTCCTTGAGCGGGGCGCCATCTTCGCCTACAACTACTTCGTCATCGTCGGGCCGAGCGACGACCCTGCGGGGGTGAGGGCGGCCGCATCGGCCGCCGAGGCCTTCAGGAGGATCTACGAGGCTGGCGAGGCCGGCCTGGCCAGGTTCGTGAGCCGCGGCGATAACTCCGGCACCCACGTGAGGGAGCTCTCCATCTGGAGGGCTGCCGGCCTAGACCCGCGTGGCCGCCCCTGGTACGTCGAGAGGGGGGCTGGGATGGCGGAGACGCTGGTCACCGCCAGCGAGATGCAGGCGTACACGCTTAGCGACATAGGCACCTACCTGAAGCTCAAGCGAGAGGGCAGGCTACACGACCTCGAGGTCCTCTACACTAACTCCAGCGAGCTCATCAACATCTACAGCGTGTACCTGGTCAGCTCGTGCGCGGGCGAGGAGAGGGAGGTCGCCGAGGAGTTCATGGAGTTCGTAGTCGAGCGGCAGGACCTCATAGCCGGCTACGGCGCCGACGAGTACGGCCAGCCGCTGTTCTACCCGGCGCGCGAGCGGCTCGACGAGCTTAAGCGGCTCTGGTGGAGCCTGGCCGAGGGCTAGGCCCGTGGAGGCGCTGACCGACATCGTGCTCCGGTCGCTGTGGGTTTCCGGGTCGGCCACGCTGCTATCGTCGCTCTGGAGCCTGCCCCTGGCCTACGCCATGGCCGTGTCGAGGAGGCTGGGGCTGCTCGCTCCCATCATGGAGGCGCTGGTCGGCGTACCCACCGTCGTCGTGGGCCTCGTCATGTACATGTTACTGAGCAGGACCGGGCCCCTCGGGTTCCTCAACCTCCTCTACACCCCCTACGCCATCATCGTGGGGGAGGCCGTGCTCATAACGCCCGTGATAGTCTCCACCGCCTACCGGGTCATAAGGAGGAGCGTCGAGACATACGGCGAGCTCGCTAGGACGCTGGGAGCGGGGCCCCTCCAGGCGGCCGCGCTCGTGCTGAGCCAGTCCGCGCCAGGCCTGGCGGCCTCGGTGGTGATGGGCTTCTCCAGGGCGATCGGCGAGCTCGGCGTGGCCTTCATGGTCGGGGGTAACATCGCCGGGTACACCAGAACGCTCACGACGGCCATCGCCTTGGGCGTCGCGATGGGCGAGTACGAGCTGGCCATGCAGCTAGGCCTGGTGCTCATCGCCCTAACGCTGGCCGTATCGCTCGCCGTGAGAGCCTCGAAGCGCCTGTGGGAGTGATGGCGATGCGCCTGCTGGCGCTCGAGGACGTATGGTACAGCTACGACGGTAAGCGCTGGGTGCTGCGCTCGGCCACGCTGAGCGTCAGCGGGGGGGAGGTAGTGGCGGTCGTGGGCCCCAATGGCGCCGGCAAGACGACGCTCCTCAAGATCATGGGGCTGCTCTACCGCCCCCAGCGGGGCCGCGTCCTCGTCAAGGGGGTCGACGCTTGGGCTTCGAGGGCCGCCGCGCTGAGGCTGCGGAGGAGCGTCGTCTACGTGCACGAAAGGCCGATAATGGTCCGCGGGACCGTGCTCGACAACGTGGCGCTGGGGCTGAGGCTCCGGGGGCTCGACGGCGCCGAGGTGAGACGGCGGGTCAGCGCGGTGGCGCGGGCGCTCGGCATCGAGGGGCTACTGGACCGCGACGCCCGCAAGCTCTCCGCGGGCCAGGCGCAGCTCGTGGCCCTGGCGCGGGCGCTCGCCGTCGAGCCCGATGTCCTGCTGCTGGATGAGCCGTTCGCCAACCTGGACGAGGAGGGGAGGGAGGTCGTCGCCGACGTCATACGCGGCTACAGCAGGGAGGGGCGCGCCGTGGTCGTGGTCTCGCACGACAGGAGCGTCCTGGCGCGCGTGGCGACCAGGTGGGTGCGCGTGAGGGACGGCAGGGTGGAGGCACCCTAGTAGCCCTCGACCTGGAGGCTGTAGATCCTCTTGAGCTCCGCTATGGGGTTCGACGAGTAGTCCACCCTTATGTCCACTATGCGGTCGTAGTAGGGCATGTACTCCGTCTGGCCGACGACTATTACCGCCGCCGACCTATCGCCGCGCCGGTCGCCGCCAGCCTTGTGGGCCGCCTCGAGGGCCGCGATGAGCCTCTCAGCGAGGCTCCCCTTCGAGGTCATGAAGGCCCTGATCCCCCTCTCGCAGACCTCGGGGCCGCGGACCAGGTTAGCTATGCACACCACCGGCTCCTCGCGGCGCACGAGATAGCCGTGCCAGCTAGGGACCCACTCGCCGTCATGTACCGCCACGTCGCCGCGGTAGTCTATGACGGCAACCTGGCGGTGGGCCGGGCTCGGGTCGTGCTTGAGCGCCTCCCTCAGCGCCTCCTCGGCCGTCATGGCCCTCTCGAGCAACGACAGTATGAGCGGGCCGAGAGCCGGGTTGGTGTAGGCCTGCGTCACCACAGCGCCCACGCCGTGCTTGGCCCACGGCACCCTCGCCCCGACAGCCACGCTGCCCGAGGCGACCGCCACGCCTGCCTGCCCCAGCACCGGGTCGAACGCCAGGAAGCTGTACGTCATGACCTCCGCTCCACCTCGTCCGGGGGAAGCTGCTCCCCCGGGTAAACCTTACGAGCTGGCTAACAGCCACCGCGGGCCCGGCCGGTGGCGGGCGGTGAGGAGGCTCTGCCGGACAGCCGAGCGCGCCGATGACGTTAGAGGCCGCGTTCCGAGCCCGCCTAGACCTCGTACAACTTGGGTCTGACCTCCTCAGGTAGGTCCTCGTAGTCGAGAACCTCGAACGTCCTCGGCGGCACGCGGGTCTTGGGGCCGACCACTATATAGCGGCTCGGGTCGCTCTCGGGCCTGTTCTTGAACACCCTCACCTTGACGTACCAGCCGTCGGGCCTCCTCACGTACACGTACTTGCCGTGCTTGCCACCCATGCCGGGCTCCCGGGCGCCGGCGGCTTACGCCCCCTCTTAAGCCTCGCCCGCAGCCGCGCGCCGGGCAGGGGCAAACCTTCTATCCTCTTTGAGCCCCCGCCTAGGCGCGGGGCCCGTCCTTGGCGGCGACAAAGGTCGTGGAGAAGCAGGTCACCGTGCCTCGCATCGAGGTCGCCACGAGCGTCGAGCTCGACGCCGCGACGACCGCCGTCATCGTCGTCGACATGCAGAACGACTTCGTGAAGCCCCAGGGCAAGCTCTTCGTG
>WAQM01000129.1 GCA_015520245.1 Pyrodictiaceae archaeon | reverse complement strand
GGTCCGGGTAAAGCCCCTAATAACCTCCGATGCCGGCACTATGTCCCACTGCGTGACCCCAACAAAACCGCTCGGACGTGGTAGTCCCCGGGCCGCGCTAGCTACATCGGGGTGACGACGAGGTCGCGGTCCCGCGCCATCACGGTGTAGAGCGCTAGCAGGGCCACGAGCGTCGAGGCCAGGGCGGGCCACAGCATAACGGGCGACAGATTGAAGCTCTCAAAGCCCACGACGCGGAATCTCATCTCGACTACGTCGCCTATCCTAGGCATGCAGACAAGGAACCTCTGTATGACGTAAATGATTGGGGACTCTATGAGGCCGTCCGCCTCGACCAGGATCCCCGTAGCGCCGTAGCGGGCTCGGAGCTCGCGGACGAGCACGCTCACCGTGACCGTGCGGCCGCAGACCTCTATGGGTGCTTCGAGCGGGGTGTCGGCGAAGTAGAGGGTCTGGCCCGCGAAGAGCGGGTTGTAGAGTATGCGAGCGTAGTAGAGCCTGTTCACCAGTATCCTAACCTCGTCGGGCAGGAGCAGCAGACTGGTCTCGACTATCTGCTGCACCTCCCCGCGCTGCTCGAACACGACGAAGCCCTCCGAGGCACCCCGCCCCTCGATAGACGCGCTAACCCGGACTACCCCCACGAGCGTAGGCTTCGCGGCTGACGCGACCGTCGCCGCGGCCGCGCCCGCGAGGAGGGCGAGGGTCAGGAGGGCGAAGACTAGCTTGGCGCCGCGGCTGAGCCCGTGCTCGAGCCTGCGCCACAGTTGGGGCAGCACGATGAGGCCTCCGAACAGCTGGGGTGCCGAGTGGGTGGCGCTCCGCAGTATCGCTATGCGGCTATAATCCGCTACCAGCGGGAGCAGCGCCACGCCGGCCAGGAAGCCGCCGGCGTGGGCGAAGAAAGCGACCGTCGCTATCGCTGTGCCCATTGACGCGTAGCCGTAGAATACCTGCATCGCGAACCAGAACAGCAGGAAGTAGATGGCCGATGTCGTGTAGCAGAGGGGGAGCAGGAGGAACCAGAAGCAGGCGGTGAGGCGGGCGCCGGGGTACAGTATCGTGTACGCGCCCAGTACGCCGCTGATCGCGCCTGACGCCCCTACGGCCGGTATTACAAGGGCATCCACGCCCTGAATGAAGCTGAAGACCGCGTGAAAGAGTGCGGCCACAACGCCGCTGACGAGGTATAGCACGAGGAATCTTAGCGAGCCCAGCGTGCCCTCGACGGCGCGGCCGAACATGTAAAGGAAGTACATGTTGAAGAAGATGTGGAATATGTCCGCGTGGACGAACATGCTCGTGAACACTCTATAGAGGTTGGACGGGTCCGTGAACACGAGGAGGGGCGTGAAGCCGGCCGCCCTTATCCAGTGGTTGCTCGTTGCAAGCAGGTAGTTGGGGCTCGCTGTGACTAGGTAGACCAGCACGTTCGCCGCTATGAGGGCGTAGGTCACCAAGGGCCGCGCACGGTACGGCTCGCCGTACGTCTCCACGGGCAAGCCCAAGACGGGGCACCGCCGCGCCTAGCCCTTGATGCCCTCGCGCTCCCTTATCCTCCGCGCATAATCCTCCGGTTTAAGGAGCTTCTCTAACTCCTTGGGGTCCCTCATCCTGACCTTGAACATCCAGCCCTCCCCGTACGGGTCCTTGTTCACCACCTCGGGCTCCTCGTACAGCCTCTCGTTCACCTCAACCACCGTGCCGCTAACTGGGGTGTACAGGTCGGCCGAGGCCTTGACGGACTCTATGGTCCCGACGGCCTCGCCAGCCCTCACCTCGCGCCCGACTTCGGGCAGCTCGACGCCAACTATATCCCTAAGCTTCTTCTGGGCGTAGTCGGTGATGCCCACGACGACCACGTCGCCCTCCACCTTAGCCCATTCGTCGGTCTCCGTGTACAGCCTGTCGCGGAGCACCACGTAGTCGCCGACCACGATCTTGTCGTTGCGGCCCATGCCCGGGTACACCACTTAGGTGCCGCGCTTGAGACGGCGTATGTAAGCTCTGCTCCTAGCCGCCACGACTGCCGGCGGTGCGGTAGCCGCGAGCGCTGCAAGGCCGAAGGCGACGCAAGAGCTGCCCGAGGCCGTCGCTGAGGCCAGCGCTAGCGCCGCCACGAGGCCCGAGGCCAGCGCCGCGGCGTTCACGTAGGGATCGTCCGCACGGACCAGCCTTAGGGCCAGCCTGCGGCGGACGACGGGATAGAGCGCCGGCACGGGCCTTACGCTTATGACGTCGCCCAGCACGTGGGAATAGAACGACACGAAGGCCGCTGCGAACACGTAGTGCCTCAGCGAAGGCTCGGGGTAAGCCAGCGCGGCTGCCACCGCGAGCAGCAGGCGTGGGCCCGGCGGGCTGCCGCTAGCGCAGGCCGTCGCCAGGGTCAGT
>WAQM01000128.1 GCA_015520245.1 Pyrodictiaceae archaeon | reverse complement strand
GCACTGCAGGGTGCGCATCACGCGCGCCTGCCCAAGGCTAAGCGATTACGCGGCTGTGCTACGGGGGTGCCGCATCGAGCTGGACGGCGAGGTCCTTAGCGACGTGCAGTCCGCGCGCTCGGCCTACGAGATGGAGGTGCGCCGGCGCACGGTCTACGGGCACTCGACGGGGCTCGGCGCCTTGCAGGGTGTGCGCGTGACCCCAGACCCGCTCACGCTCCTCAACGAGCATGCCGCTGGCCATGGGGGCTACCTCGACCCGCAGGCGGCAAGGCTCGTGGTTTTCGTGCGAGCGGTCCAGCTCTCCAGGGGGGCTAGCCCGGTGAGACCCGTTGTCGTGGAGCGCCTGGTTGAGATGCTCAACCGCGGCATAGTGCCCGCGATGCCCATCTACGGTAGCGTGGGCGCCAGCGGCGACCTGGCCCCCCTCGCCCACCTCGCCCTGGCCCTCGCGGGCAGGGGCAAGGTCTTCTACCGCGGCGCGCTCGTAGAGGCCTCGAGGGCCCTGGCCAGCGAGGGCCTCGAGCCGCTTGAGCTCGCGGCGGGCGAGGCGCTGAGCCTGATAAACGGCACAGCCTTCTCGACCGCGCTCCTCGTGCTCGCCGGGATCAAAGCGCTGGCGCTCGTCGACACGCTCGTGGAGCTCGCCGCCCTGGGCGTGAGCCTAGCAACGTGCAACCCCGAGCACTACGAGAGATCCTCGTACCTGAAAAAGCACGAGCTTCCCAGGACCTGGGCTGCTAGGCTTGAGCAGGCTTCAAGGGGGGCGCAGCGCGCGGACTGCGGGGGCGCGCTGCAGGACCCCTACAGCATGCGGTGCCTGCCCAACGTGTTATCGGCGCTCTACACGGCCTGGAGGTACGCGATGAGCGTGGCGGTGTGCGAGGCTTGCAGCCCGAGCGACAACCCGGTCATCGTCGGCGGCAGCATCAGACACCAGTGCGGCTTCCACGGCATCCACGTGGCACTAGCGGCAGACCACTTAGCTCAGGCCCTGGCCGCGATGGCCAACGCGTGCGAGAGACTCATCGCCCAGCTGCTCGAGGCTGGGCCGGCGGGCAGGTTCCTAGGCGACGACCTGAGCCCCCACGGCCTGATGATGCTTCACTACACGTCGGCGGCGCTCACGACGCGCGTCCGGCACTTAGCGTCGCCCGCGTCGGTCCACAACATAGTCACGAGCGGGGGCCAGGAGGACCTGGTGCCGATGTCGGCCTACGCGGCCCTAAGGCTCCTGGACCAGCTGGAGGCTATGGAGGTCCTGGTGGCCGCGCTAGCGGTGGTAGTGTACAGGCTTGCGTACCTCCGCGGAGCGGAGCTCAGAGGGGGGCCCGCCGTGGACAAGCTGGGCAAGGTGCCGGTGTCGGAGCTGCTCGACGAGGGGCTTAGGCTGGTGAGGAGCCGGGTCCGGGGGCTGCTGGAGGCGGGCCGGCTGGCTGAGGGTTTCGACGTGGAGTGCGGGGCCAGGTAGCTCCGCGCGGCCCCCCGCGCCCGGCCCGGCCTGGACAAGCGTTATAACACGGCGGCGTGCCAGCACCGCTGGGTGGCAGGGCTTGAGCGAGTACTACGACGCCGAGCTGGAGGAGATAAAGAGGAGGAAGCTGCTAGAGCTTCAGCGCAAGCTGCTGGAGGAGCAGGAAAGGCAGCGTGCCGCCCAGGAGGCCGAGGCCCGCCGCGAGGCCCTCCTCCGCTCGATACTCACGCCCCAAGCGCGTGAGAGGCTGGCGAACGTGAAGCTTGTGAGGCCGGAGCTCGCCAGGTACGTCGAGGACCAGATCATAGCGTTGGTGCAAGCAGGCAGACTCTCGCCGCCCGTAGGCGAGGACGTAGTCAAGCAGTTGCTTGAGTATCTGTACGAGCAGACGCGCCGGGAAACCCGCATAAGGATCAAGAGGAAGTGACCGCCGCGGTCCCCGGGGGCGGGGCTGGGATGGCGCACTCGAAGCCGCTGGCCCGTAAGCTGAGGCTGGCTAAGGCGCTTAAGCAGAATAGGCGCGTCCCCCTGTGGGTCGTAATTAAGACCAACCGCAGGTTCGTGGACCACCCCAAGCGGCGGCACTGGAGGAGGGTTAAGCTGAAGGTGTGAGCGGACGGGCCCGCCGGCCGGGGGTGCTGCCGCGATGCCAAAGGACAAGCGCGAGATGGTCTACGTCATACCCTTGGGCCGCGTCTACTGGGGTAGGAGGACCAACCGCGCCGCGCGGGCGATCAAGCTGATAAGGAAGTTCATAGCCCGCCACTTCGGCGTGGAGCCCGAGAAGGTGAAGATATACAACGAGGTCAACGAGTACGTGTGGTCGAGGAGCATAGAGAAGCCCCCCAGGAGGGTGAAGGTCAGGGCGGTCAAGGACCCTGAGACCGGCATAGTGAAGGTGATGCTGGCCCACGACTGAGCCCAGGCGCCCGATCTGGGCTCCATTTAAACCTCGCAGCCCAGCCCGGCCTACACGGGACCCTGCGTGATAGAGCTCATAAACATCAACGGTAACCCCAACATAGGCGTATACATATTCGCGAACAACAAGTTCGCGCTGGTACCGCCCGGCCTAACGGAGAAGACGCGCAAGCTCATAGAGGACGTCCTGGGCGTCGAGGCCATAGAGGTCAGGATAGCGGACATGATCATCAACGGCGTCATGGTCG
This sequence comes from Pyrodictiaceae archaeon, assembly GCA_015520245.1. Taxonomy (GTDB): domain Archaea; phylum Thermoproteota; class Thermoprotei_A; order Sulfolobales; family Pyrodictiaceae; genus WAQM01. Next base: position 5,721 of record WAQM01000128.1, on the reverse strand, counting down.
CTGGCAATGACAAGGGCATCCTCCTGCCCAGGATAGTCAAGCCCGACGAGTATGACGAGGTGAGATCTATGCTAGCGGGCAAGGTGCGTGTTGAGGTGCTCAACATAAGGGCGACAGCCCTCGGCAACCTTATAGCGGCCAACAATCGCGCCGCGTTGGTGTCGCCGCTCGTCGAGAAGAGCGCGCTGCAGAAGATCAAGGAGGTGCTTGGAGTCGAGAGGGTTGTACAGCAGCAGCTGGCCAGCATACCGACCGTGGGCTCGCTGCTAGTCGTGACCAACCGCGGCGGCGTCGTCCACCCCGGGGTCACCGACGACGAGCTCAGGCTGCTGGCGGACCTCTTCGGCGTCGAGTTCATGACGGCGACGGTCAACTTCGGCGTCTACTTCGTCAGGGCCGGGATAGTGGCCAACGACAAGGGGGTCCTAGTGGGCGACGAGACGACGGGCCCCGAGCTCATGAGGATCCAGCAAGCCTTAAAGGTGCAGTAGCCCCGGGCCACGCGGTCCAGGGTGGCGGACTTGTCGGAGGTGAAGTTCTTCCTGGTCGAGGGCAGGATGCTGATAAGCCACGATAAGATGCCGCAGTGGTGGAAGTTCAGGAAGGAGGTGCGCGCGCTCAAGCCCGAGCACGCGATTGAGAAGGTGCTCTCAGAGCTGGGCTCGAATCACAAGGTCAAGAGGCACCATATAGTCATAGAGAGGGTAGTCGAGCTCAAGCCGGAGGAGGTAACGAACCAGCAGTTGCTCGCGCTGGCCAGGCTCAAGAGGTGGGTTAAGCTTGAGTGAGCGCCAGCAGCGCGTGATGAGCCTCGACGAGGCCCTGGCCCAGCTGAGCCTCCTGGAGGACCAGATCAACAGGCTGCAGGCCGCGCTCGCCGACGTCGAGCGCAGGATGGCCGTGCTCTCGACCGTCGAGGAGGCCCTGGAGAGGCTGAGAGAGGGCTCCGAGGACGCATACGTCCAGCTGGACGACAGCGGCCAGGTCTTCATACCCGCGTCGGTTAAGAGGATCGAGACGGTGCTCGTCCACGCGGGGCTCGATGTGTACGTGATGCTACCGCTAGAGAGGGCGCTCGAGCACGTCAGGGCGCTTAGGGCGGACCTCTCCAAGGTCGTTGACGCCTACAGGCGCGACCTGGCGACGCTGACGCAGTACTACAACGCGCTGAGGGCGGCCGTGGAGCAGGCGCTCCAGAGGCAGCAGGCGCGCGCCGCGCAGCAGCGCTAACGGGTGCGGGACCTTGTTTCGGCAAGCTGCGTAGCGCCCTCAAGAGGTTCGTGGACGCGGTCGCATCCCAGGTCGCCACGCGGCAGCTAAGCGAGGATGACGTGGAGCCCATACTCGAGGAGCTTGTGATAGGCCTGGTGGAGAGCGACGTAGCCTACGACGCGGCCCAGGCCATAGCTGAGGCGCTGAAGTCGAGGCTCGTGGGCCTCCGCGTGCCCAGGTTCTCTGACGTCCGCAGGATCGTCGTGGAGCAGCTGGCTAGGACCCTGGAGGAGGTGCTATCGCGCAACTGGAAGCCCATCGACGTATTCAGGGAGCCGCTGTCGTACAGGCCGGGTCAGGTGATGGTGGTGACATTCTTCGGCGTCAACGGGGTCGGGAAGACGACGACGATAGCTAAGTTCGCGTACAGATTCAAGAAGCTCGGCGTCACGCCGGTCATAGCGGCGTCGGACACGTTCAGGGCGGGGGCTCAAGAGCAACTCAGGCGCCACGCCGAGGCCCTGGGGGTCCCCTTCGTGGGGGCGAGGTACGGCGCCGACCCCGCGGCGGTCGCCTACGACGCTGTGGAGTACGCGCGCTCGCGTGGCTACAAGGTGGTGCTGGTCGACACCGCCGGCAGGATGCACACGGACGTGGACCTCATGGAGGAGCTAAGGAAGGTCGTTAGGGTGGTGAGGCCGCGCTATAGGGTTCTCATAATCGACGCGCTGACGGGCAACGACGCGCTCGAGCAGGCGTCGTTCTTCGAGGAGGCCGTGGGCGTGGACTTCATAGTGCTGACGAAGGTGGACGCCGACGCCAAGGGAGGCACGGCGGTCAGCGTGGCGTACAGCATAGGGAAGCCGATACTATACGTCGGGACGGGCCAGAGGTACGAGGACCTGGAGCCCTTCGACCCCAGGAGCTTCGCCCGCAAGATTGTTGAGGGCCTGGCCTAGCTACCGGCGTGGCGGGGGCGTGACGTGTCGATAGTGGGCACAGCCAGGCGCAAGCTGGCGTCGACGCTCCAGGAGTGGAAGCTGGTGCTGCTGCGCGTGCGCAAGCCCGACCGGGATGAGTTCGTGCAGACCCTCAAGGTTGTCAGCCTGGGGATCGCGATAGTCAGCAGCTTGGCCTACGTGATACACCTGGCCGCCGTAATGCTGCTCGGGGGTGTCTAGCCGTGTCCCAGGAGAGGCGGCGCGAAGAGCGCGAGGACGTGAGGCTCTTCGCGGTCCGGACGGTCGCCGGCAGGGAGCTCGACGTCGCGCTGATAATGGAGGCCCGCGCCCGCAGCGAGAACCTCCCCATCAAGTCGATCATAGTGCTGCCGCGGGTTAAAGGGTACGTCATAGTCGAGGCCCCAGCCCAGCACTACGTGGCCATGGCGGCCCATGGCATAAGGTACGCCAAGGGCGTGGTCCCGGGCGTCATGAGGTTCAGCGACATCGAGAGGCTGCTCAAGCCGGAGGCGGTGGTGGAGACGCTCAAGCCGGGCGAGATAGTTGAGATCGTCGCGGGGCCATTCCGCGGCATGAGGGCCGAGGTTGTGCGCGTGGACGCGTCAAGGAACGAGGTCGTTTTAAACCTGCTGGACGCGAGCGTCCAGTACTCGCTCCAAATAACGGTGCCCGGCGACTCTGTGAGGCCCGTGCGTGGCGAGGAGAAGAGGTAGGGGGCTATGGGCCGCATCAGGACGGTGACGCTCAAGGTCAAGGGTGGTGAGGCCTCCCCGGCGCCTCCCGTGGGCCCGGCGATAGAACAGCTCGGGCTCGACGTGAAGAAGGTCGTCGACGAGATAAATAGGCTCACGGCCAAGTTCAAGGGGTTCGAGGTCAAGGTCAAGATAGTCGTGGACGAGGAGACGAAGGAGTACGAGATCGAGGTCAGGGGGCCCACGACGACTGAGCTGCTGCTCAGAGCCGTCGGCGCGAGCCAGCCCTCCGGCGATCCGATGCATAAGAAGATCGGCGACCTGCCATTCGAGAAGATCGTCGAGATAGCGATCCTCAAGAAGCACGATATGCTCGCCAAGAGCCTCAAGGCGGCCGTCAAGACTGTGCTGGGCTCGGCGAGGAGCATAGGGATCACGGTGGACGGCAAGGACCCCAAGCAGGTCACGCGCGAGGTCGAGGAGGGGGTTTACGACGCGATACTGGCAAAGTATGAGAAGCAGTGGGAGGAGGCATAGCGACGGGCGCACGGTGGTACGCTATGTCCTTCGTGCCGCGCGAGGCGCTCGTGAGGGCCATAGAGGAGGCGATCGCGGCAGCCCCGCCCAGGAAGTTCAAGCAGTCCGTCGAGCTGATAGTGGTCCTCAGGGACGTCGACCCGCGGACCCCCGAGGGCAGGATCAGAGAGGTAGTCATCCTACCCCACAGACCCAGGAAGCACGTCAAGGTCTGCGTCGTGGCCGACGGCGACATGGCCGTCAAGGCGAGGGAGGTCGCAGACCGCGTCATCACGAAGGAGGAGCTTCAAGCCATATCGGGTAATAAGAAGGAGGCGAAGAAGATAGCCGAGTACTGCGACTGGGTCCTCGTGAAGACGGACCTAATGCCCCTGGCCGGCAGGATCCTTGGGCCCGCGCTGGGCCCGCGGGGCAAGATACCGGTACCTGTGCCCCCCACGGCGAACATAGCGGCCTTCGTGGAGAGGTACAGGTCGGCGGTGCTCATAAGGACCAAGGACCAGCCGCAGCTCATGTGTAGAGTGGGGACTATCGACATGTCGCCCGAGGAGATAGCCGAGAACGCCCTCGCAGTGCTGCAGGCGATAGAGGGCAAGCTGAAGAACCCGCAGTACAACATTGCGCGCGTGCTGGTCAAGACGACGATGGGGCCGCCGGTCGAGGTTAAGATAAGGTAGGGCCGGCTGCTGGCACGGGGGTGCGAGCAGTGGCGCTCGCGAGGCAGAGGAGGATACCCGAGTGGAAGATCCAGGAGGTTAACGAGCTCGCCGAGCTGATCCGTAAGTACCCCGTCATACTCATAGCCGACCTGATGAAGGTGCCTGCATCGAGGCTCCAGAAGATCAAGAAGAAGGTCAGGGAGATGTTCGGCGACCGCGTGGTAATGAGGGTCGCGAAGAACACCTTGTTCAGGATAGCGATGAAGAAGGCGGGCCTCGACCCGACGCCCCTGGAGGAGTACCTAACCGGCACGAACATGTTCATATTCACGGACATGAACCCGTTCGAGCTAGCGATGGCGCTCGACAAGATAAAGGTGACGGCGCCGGCCAAGCCGGGCATGGTGGTGGAGTCGGAGGTCGTCCTGCCGGCCGGCGACACCGGGTTGAGGCCCGGCCCCATAATGAGCGTCTTCGGCAAGCTCAGGGTGCCCATACGGGTGCAGAAGGGGACCATATGGATCGCCAAGGAAACCGTCGTCGCTAAGCCGGGCGACACCATAAGCATGGAGCTGGCGTCGCTGCTCCAGAAGCTAGGTATCGAGCCAATAGTCGTCAAGCTTAAGCTCAAGGCCGCCTACGACAGGGGCGTCGTCATACCAGGCTCGGAACTCATCCTGGACATTAACAAGTACCGCGAGGAGCTGACCCGCGCGGTAACCGAGGCGCTGTGGGTGGGCGTCGAGATAGGGTACCCGGACCCCAACGTGATGAGGCTGGCGCTGCCGGTGGCGGTGCGTAGGGCGCTGATGGTGGCTGCTGAGGCTGGCTACGTGACGCCCGAGACCGCGCAGCATGTCATCGGGCTAGCCGTCGCCCGCGCCATGGCTGTGGTGGCGGCGCTGGGGGACAAGGCGAGGGAGCTCGGCATAGAGGTGGCTCCGGCGGCGGCCCCGGCGGCCGGCGCGCCCGCCGAGGCCGAGGAGAAGAAGAAAGAGGAGGAGAAGAAGGAGGAAGAGAAGAAGGAGGAGGGCCTCAGCGAGGAGCAGCTCGCCGCCGGCCTCGAGTCGCTGTTCGGCTTCTAGCCGGCGTCCTCCAGGACTATCCTCCTCTCCACCAGCGCCCTACCGAGCCTCTTTTTCAGCTCCCCCACGGCCTCGAGCGCGCCGCCGCCCAGCGGGCGCGCCCGCTTGGAGCCCGCCAGCGCCAGCCTGGCGCCCCCGTACGCGCGGGCCTCCACCGCGTCCAGGACGTCGCCCACCAGGCGGCGGATCGGGGCGACCGCCGACTCGACCGCGTCGACGAGCGTCGCCACCTACTACAGCACGTCGCTCAAGCAGCTCCTCGTCACCGCCTCGGAGGAGCTCGCGGTGGACTGGATGCTGCCCCACTGGCTGCTCTGGTTCTCGGCGAGGGCCGGCCGCCCCCTGGCGCCGAGGCTGAGGAGGCTCAGCGTCGAGGAGCAGCTCGCGAGGCTCGTCCTCTTCCCCGTATACGCGCGCGGGCTGAGGGGCATAGCGAGGGCAGCCGCCGAGCACTACGCGTACACGACCTCCGAGTACGCGCAGGCGACTGCGCTCTTCGTGTACTGGGATGTGGTGGCGACGCTCGTCGACGCGGCCGAGTCGGCGGTCGCCCCGATCCGCCGCCTGGTGGGCT
>WAQM01000127.1 GCA_015520245.1 Pyrodictiaceae archaeon | reverse complement strand
GAGGTACCCTGGCCACGTCGACGCCTTAAAGCTGCTGAAGTCGCTGGAGCTGCTCGGCGAGCGCAGCGTGACCGTCCACGGCTGCGCGGTGGTTGCGAGAGACTTCACCGCAGCACTCCTTGAGAGCGTCCTGCCGCGGGGCCGCGACCGGGTCGTACTTAGGGTTCAGGTCGAGGGTAGGGCCGGCGGCGCCGAGGTCTCGCTAGCTTACACGATCAACTATAGCCACGCCAGCGACGGCACGAGCACGCTGGCGCTGCTCACTGGCGCCGTCCACTCCTTCGTCATGGTCCTCGCCGGCGAGGGGTATGGGCGCCCTGGGCTGAACAAGCCTGAGGAGATAGGCTTCGACCGCAGTGCGTTCGTCAGGCTCTTGGCGCTCCTTAAGAGGCTCGGGGTCACGATTACGGAGGAAAGGAGGCTGGCGAGGAGCCTCTAGCGCCGGCCCCTCTCGGCGGCGAGCTTGCGTAACTCCTGGATAAGCAACGGCACAACGTCCTTCCAGTCTGCCACTATCCCGTAGTCCGCGTGACGGAATATCGGCGCCTCGGGGTCCTTGTTTATCGCAACGACCACGCGGCACTCCCGTATCCCTATGACGTGCTGGGCGGCGCCGCTGATGCCCACAGCTATGTAGAGCTTGGCCCTCACCGACTTGCCCGTCTGGCCCACTTGCTTTTCGTGCGGTATGAGGCCTAGGTCGACAGCCTTCCTGCTGCCGGCCACGACCCCTCCTAGTAGGTTCGCGAGCTCCTCGAGCATCCTAAAGCCCTCTGGGGTGCCCACGCCGCGGCCCCCGGCAACGACGTACTCAGCTTTCTCTATCGGCGTCTCCCTCCTCTCCAGCCTCCTGACCTTAAGCAGGCGCGCACGCGGCCTTATGCCCTCGAGCAGCGACTCGTCCTCCCACACCACCTCGCCGCGCCTGCTCTCGTCGCGGGGCGGTGTGGGGAACACGTTCGGCCTGGCCGTAGCCATCTGCGGCCTGCGGTTGGGCGTCTTGATGTAGGCCAGCAGGATGGCCGCGAAAGGCGGCCGTATCATGAGCAGGTTACCGTCCTTATCGACGTCGAACTGCGTGCAGTCCGCGGTTATCCCCGTCCTCAGCGTGTTGGCCACGTAGGGTGCTAGTTCGCGGCCCCTCATCGTGGCCGCGAAGAACACCACCTCAGGCTTGTACCTCTCTGCCGTGCGGGCTATGGCCTTAGCGTACACCTCAGCGTTGTACGGCTTGAGCCTCTCGCTGTAGAGGACCCTGACGCGGTCCGCGCCATGGTATATCATCTCCCGCGCTGCCCTCTCCAGCGCGCCCCTATCATAGCCTAGCAGCACGCCCTCGACCCACGTGCCCCGCTTGTCGGCAACCATCCGCGCCGGTGTTAGGAGCTGCAAGCTATACTCGCTTATTGTGCCGGCCTCCTCGTCGAGCTCGCCGACCACCCACACGCCGCGGTACTCGCTGGGGTCCGTGCAGCCCCACTCGGGGCAGAGCTTTTCGCACTCCACGGCTGCCACGCTCTCACCCCTAGTACGGCAGTACGCCCTCCTCGCGTAGCTTCTCTATGAGCCATTTGACTGCCTCGCGGGGGTCGCCCCTGAATACCTGCCTCTTCCGCGGGACCTCCGGCATCCACGTCACCTTGGTGACGACGGTCGGGCTGCCCCTGAGGCCTACGCACCTCTCGTCGAGACCCAGTACCTTGTTGTCCCACACCTCCACCCTCCGCTCGGTCTTCGCCCTAAGCTTATAGCTCAACCTCACAGGCCTAGGCTGCTGGCTGTGCATGGCCGTAGCTATAACTGCCGGGAGCTCGATTTCGTACCACTCGATGCGGTCTTCGAGCCTCCTCCTCACCACGGCTCTCCCCCCTCCCAGCTCCTCCACGTCCTCCACGTAGTACACGTAGGGTAGGTCCAGCCAGCTCGCTACCTGCGCCGGTATGTGCGCGGTCGAGCTGTCTATGGTTTCCTGCCCGAAGATTATGAGGTCGAAGCTGCCCAGCCTCCTTATAGCGTTGGCAAGCACGTAGCTCGTCGCTAGCGTGTCCGCGCCGGCGAAGACCCTATCCGAAATTAGGATCGCCCTGTCGACGCCCATTCCCAGCACGTGCTCAAGCCCCTTGATCGCCGACGGTGGCGCCATAGAGATTGCTATCACCTCGCCACCGTAGCGGTCACGCAGCTTCAGCGCGAGCTCTACGGCGTCTAGGTCGTGGGGGTTAACGATGCTTGGCACGCCCTCACGTATTAGGGTGCCAGTCTTGGGGTCGAACCTGACCGCCTGCGTGTTTGGCACCCACTTAATACCCACTACCACCCGGACCAAGCTCCCACCCGCCGCTAGGAGAACCTGTAGTAAACGCCGCGCCCGCTCAGCGGGTAGTCCCACTTAACAGCCCCGAGGGGGCACACTACGCGGCATGTGCCGCACTCAAGGCACCCCTCGTAACTGAACACCAGCCTACCATCGACTACCGTGTAGCACCCCGCCGGGCAGAGCCGCACGCAGGGTTTCGCGTCGCAGCGGCTGCACTTGCTAGTATCGACCACTATGTGGGGTCTGTGGTCGACGTCATAGACGTTCCTTTGAAGGAGCTCCTCGAGCCTCAGCCTCCGTGGGCCGGCCTCACGCCGGCTCATAGCCCCCTCACCAGCCTGATCAACATCAGTGCCAGGCTAAGCTTCGAGAGCCGGGCTGCGCGCTCGGCCTCCTCAAGCGCCTCGGCCAGCTTAGGGGTTTCCTCACCCAGCTCGTAGATCGTCGAGGCGGCTTTGACCGCGAATCTGACCGCGTCGCGGAAGAGCCTTTCATCCTTCATAAGCTTGGATGCGCGCTTACGCCTAACGATGTCGCGGTACACCGCGCTACGTCGAAGAGGCTGCTCGTAGCACGCGCTTAGCACGTCCCTCGTGAAGCCCCCCTCCTTGCGGGCGCAGTCAACCGCCTCGGCCGCCAGGAAGCCGCTGAACACCGCGTAATCCACGCCGCGCACGGTGAGGCCGGTACTAAGGAGGAGGCCGGCGGCGTCGCCTACCACTATGAGGCCGTCGTGCACGAGGCTCTTGGGAATGAACTCGGGCGATTCGATGGTGAGGTGGGCCGAGTACTCCACCACGTCACCGTCGCCCCAGTAGCGGCGTAGCAAGGGGTGCAGCCTCAGCCTCTCGACGAGCTCGTGCACGTGAGCTCTCAGGCCGCGGACGGCTGCGTCCAGGTGGAGCACCAGGCCGACGCTCACGCTATCCTTGTTCGTGTACACGAAGGCGCCCCCAGGTAGGTAGTCCGTCACGGAGCCCACGATCACCCAGGCCAGGCCCTCTCCATCCTCCAGCCCGAACCTCTCGGTGACCGCCTTCTCGCTAAGCCTGATGACCTCCTTGACGCCCAGCGCCACGTGGGCTGGCTTAGGCTTAGCCACTAAGCCGAGTCTCTCGAGAAGCAGTCTGTTCACCCCCTCAGCATCAATGACGACGTCCGCCTCGACCCGGTCGGGGCCGGCCTCGATGCCTACCACCCGCCCGTCCCTCACCAGCAGGCGGTCAACGCGCACCTCGTCCACAAAGACCGCGCCGGCGTTCACAGCGCGCTCAACGATCCACGACGTCAGCTGGCCTAGGTACGTCGTGAAGCTAGTCGAGTTCGCAGTCCAGTAGGCTACAGCCACCAACCTATCGCCGTCGGCCAGCATCAGTGCCTCGCGCTTAACCCACCGGTGGATCGGCGCATCCTTAAGGTCGCCGAACACCCTTCTAAGCAGTTCGGCGTAGACCCTCCCCCCGAACACCTGCTTGGAGCCCGCACCACGGCCGCGCTCGAGCAGTAGCACCTTGTAGCCCTTCTCGGCCAGCTTGAGCGCGGCCGTGGCGCCCGCCGGGCCCGCGCCCACTACTATCGCGTCGAACCTCGAGGGTTGATTCATTTCCATCTAACCCTACCCGAAGTGATTGGCGGCCGGCTTTGCGGCTAAACCCTATTGCCCAGCCACGAGGCGGCCGCGGCTTCGACGGTAGCCTTAGGCTCAGCGGTCACAGGGGGCGGGCTCGTAGTGCACCACTATGTTCACGCCGAAGCGTGCGCGTAGCTCCTCGACCATTGCGTCCACCAGCTCGTGGGCGCGCTCGAGGCTAGAGGCCGGCACCGCCACTACGGCGTCCCCATAGAGCACTCCGGGTGCGAACGTCCTAAGCCTCAGGCTACATACCTCGACTCCGTACCTTGACTCTATGAAGGAGCTCACCCTTCTGATCATGTCGGGCGGCGCGTAGTCCGAGAGGGCCCCCGACACCTCGCGCAGCCGCGACACGAGCTCGTAGGCTAGGAAGCCCGTGAGGACGAGGGCGCCCGCATAGTCGACGAGGTAGCCGAAGAGCACGCCGCCCGCGGTGGCGATGAGCGTCACGGCCGACTCGACGAGCTCGGTGAGCGTCAACGTTGAGTAGACGGTGAGGACGTAGGAGACGCCTCTGAGCGCCGCAACCGACGCCGCGTAGAGCCCTAGGCCTAACGCTGCATAAAGCGGCGCGTGCGGGGCCAAGGTGTACTCCTCCACGTCAAGTAGCTCTGCGATGACGAGGCCCGCCACGAACGAGTACGTGATCAGCGTGACCACGACGCCCAGCAGGGCCACCCTCTCGTGACCATACGGATGGTCGGCGTCCGGGGGTCTCGAGGCCTCGAAGGTGTACCTCACAGCCACCGCGCCCGCCACCGCGTTGGCAATGCATGTAAGCGCGTCGACTAGCAAGCTCTTAGATTCCGTGCTTAAGGCTCCCACGAGCTTGGCCGCAGCTCCTGCCAGCGCTAACGTGTACCCCATCATCACCCTGGCGCGCAGTCGCTTGCTATCCATAGGCTTCTTGCCTCAAGGGGCTCACGCGCCCTAACCGTTTTTATACGGTGTGGCGGGGGCCGCCGAGTCCGCCGTGGGCCGACGCGATGCTTGGAGTAGGCTCTCAAGCTGCTTCTCTAACTCGGCGGGAGGCATCGAGATGAGCGTGCGTGCAACCTCGTAGAGCCTGGCGAAAGCCGGGCTTGGCCCGTTGTAACCATGCCCGTCGGTAGCGACCCGTAGCAGTACCCACGCGTTGAAGAGCGCGCGGTCCTCGAAGCTGGCTTCGAGGTCCAGCTTGAAGCCAAAGGCCTGGCTGGCCTCCTCGACCAGCTTGAGTAGGTAGCCGCGCTCCTGCGGGCGCGGCTCCGAGGGGCCGAAGCTCACTGCGCGCCCACTGACGTGCCGTTCCCCCATGCCCGGCACGATGACCTTACCGTAGGCCGCCTTGTGCCTCCAGGTCTGCGTATCCCCGCTGTCTACGCCCAGCAAGCGCAGCAGCGGTATCACTGCCGCTGAGGCCAGGCCAAGCGCGTGGAGCCTGCCGCGCCATAGCTTGCGGACAAGGGCCAAGAAGAGTACGGCCTTCAGCCTGGACCACTTGCCGGCGAGCTGCATGAAGTAGGGGACCAGGCCGCCCACAGCCGCTGTCGTGGCCGACGGCTCGTAACTGCTAAGCTGAAGCTCGAGCGCCGGTCCCGTCGACAGGTGGAAGACTGGAACGAGGCGCCCCTCCTCGGCGTAGCTCCGGAGCAGGCTGCGTAGCTGCATGAACGCGTTTACGGTCTTAGCTATCTTCGCCATCTGGACGGCGCCGTCGTCGGCGGGGCTAGGGGGGTAGTCTAGGCTGACGTAGTAGTCCGCGTCGACCTCGCGATATAGCTTAGCTATCTTGTCGACGCCGGGGTCGACCCCCCGCCTTAGGAACTGGTATCCCCCGCTGTCAATCCATAGCTCAACGTCCAGGCCGTCGATGCCGAGCAGCTTGCGAAGCCCACGACCCCGAATACTGCTGAGCCCACGGCGCAGCAGCTCGTAGGCGTTAACCATGACGCCCGGGATGCCGATGAACATCCAGGGTCGGGGTATCCCGGCCACCGGCGTGCCCAGCACCAGCTTGAAGGGCCTCAAGACCCTTGACCGGTAACACCGTATCTCCTTCGCCTAAAATCAGTGCTAGCGGGGGCGGAGCGTCGATCTAGTAAACGGCGTTAAAGTAGCGCCGAGCCCTTTAGGGCTCGGCTTCGCTCGCCTAGACCCGGCGGATGATTGGGCTCGAAAGGGCCGAGGGGTGAGGAGCCGCGCAGCACTGACGCCCAGCGTTGGTGGATTGCAATAGCGCGCTCAGCGAGGTGGGCTCCGCTCACCGCAGCGCGCTCGCCTAGTGCGTAACTACATCATCGCGGCCGCGGCCGATACGGCGGGGGGTGTCAGGGTCGCTCCACCTGTCCTCACCGCTTCGGCACGTCCCTACTACCTCATCCACCCCCCAACGGTCCAGCCAGCGCGCCTCTATTTTACGCTGGGTCCGCGCGGGGGTAATGCGATTGAGTAGCTCACCCTACCCAAGCCATTGCAGTCGCACATAACCCTCACTGCTTGCTCGCCCGGCTCGAGGGAGCACGAGCAGTCTATGAGGTCGATGAAGGCGAGCTTCAAGTCTCCCACCCGCTTAAAGCTGACATCGGCCCTTAGCCCGAGGAGTGACATGAGGGCCGTTAGGTGCAAGGTTAGCTCGCGCACCGCGGATTTCAGGGCATCGTAGCCCTTCACGGCGCTGTGCCACGTTAGGGCCGTGGAGGCCGCTGATAGAAGATCCTCGAGGCTGAGCCACGCTAGTGGCGTCAGCTTAAGCGCGACGTCTGGGTCCTTGTACCTCCTAGCCGCCGCCCTTGCAAGGTCGAGCGCCATGGCCCCGCACTGCGCTGAATATGGGCCCGCCGCCGGGTAAAGCGATCCTCGGGGATGAGTACGATGTCGCTAGTTAACGCGATCGAAGAGTTCGTAGCGGCCGTGAGCGTAACGGGCTACCGGGGTCTCCTGGTAGCCGCCGCCCCGCTGCGTTACGGCCTCTCGCTAATCTCGTGGCTATCCGGGATCAGGAGGCGCGGGCTCCTGGTGACTGCTAGCGGCGAGGTCCGGGACGCTGCACAGCAGGTCGCCGAAGAGGGGTGGAGCGTGGTCGGCCAGGATGAGGTCATTAGGATGCTGGGCAGCGAGTACGACGTCGTGGTCGTAGACGCCTACGGCAGGCTCAGCGCCAATACGATCGCGGCCGTAACCGACATGGTGCGCGGGGGTGGCGTACTGGCCATAGTGGGCCCCGGGCCGTGGCATGGCGCCTCATTCGGGGGGTGGGCGCCTACCTTCGACCGCTACTTCAAGTCGCGCGTTCTCGAGTGCAGGCAGCACCTGGTCGTCGAACACGACGGGTCCCGCGCCAGGGTCGTGTCACGCAGGGTGGTGCACGAACGCGCGAGAAAGAAGAGGCCCCCGGGCAGGCTCGAAGGGCTCCCCGCCTGGCTCTCGAGGCTCGTCGCCACGTACGACCAGGCCGCTGCGATAAAGGCGGTCTCGGCCGCTTTCGAGGATGAGAAGCAGAGGACCGTGCTCCTCCTGGGCAACCGGGGCCGGGGCAAGAGCGCGGCGCTGGGGCTAGCCCTGGCCTGGCTCGTTCACCGCCGCGTTGTGGGCAACGTGCCCGTGTTGGCGCCCAGCGTCTACTCCGTGCAGCAGCTCTTCTCGCACCTGGCGAGGGGGCTCCGGGCGGCCGGCATACGTTACAAGGCGTGGGGGCCGCGCCCGCTATACGAGGGCGTTAAGGGGGCGTGGTTCAAGATATACCTCGAGAGCCCCCACGAGCGGCTGGCGGCAGGCGTAGCGTTCGTGGACGAGGCCGCCGCCTTGGGGGTCGCGAGGCTGAGGCGGCTCGCTGCGCGCGTGAGGAAGCTCGTCGCCGCGACCACGGTCCACGGCTACGAGGGCAGCGGGCGCGCCCTGGCTCACCGCCTAGCCAGGGAGCTCCCGTCGGTAACGACGGTCGAGCTAAGGGAGCCGGTAAGGTATCCAGAGGGCGATCCGCTCGAGGAGTGGCTCTACAGGACCTTCATGCTGGACGCCGAGCCCCGCGAGCTGGAGCCGGGGCCTGGGGGCTACGAGGTCAGAAGGCTGTCGGCAGGGGAGCTCGCGGACGATTACGAGCTCCTCCGGAGCGTTTACTCCGTCCTGGCCCTTGCCCACTACCGTAACATGCCTAGCGACCTCCAGCTGATGCTTGAGCGGCGGGATGCCGAGGTCTATGCCCTGCTCGTCGGCGGCAACGTCGTAAGCGTCGCCGAGGTCTTCGTAGACGATAGGCTCGTGGCGGACGTGTTGGCCAGAAGCTACAGCGTGGGGCTCCCCCCGGCCGCGAGGATCGTGCGCATAGCCACGCACCCAAAGCTCCAGCGCCGCGGTTATGGTAGCCGCCTTCTCGCATTCGTGGAGTCGCAGCTGAGAGGGAGGGTAAAGCTGGTGGGCGCCTCGTTCTCGAACAGCGAAGCCCTGGGCTTCTGGCTAAAGAACGGTTACGCCGTAGTCTACATCTCGCCCAGGTTCAACAAGGTCACTGGCGAGAAGAACTACCTCGTGCTGAAGCCGCTATCCGACGAGCTGGTCCCACTGGTTTCAGAGCTCGTCTCCGACTTCAGGCGCAGACTCGTGCTCGCGGGCTCCAGCTTGTACCGCGATGTACCAGCTGAGGTGCTAGCCGCTGTGTTAAGCTCGTGTCCCCCCTGGTATCGCGAGCCCGAGGCTAAGGCGCCGCAGCTAAGCAGGCACGCTCTTCACAGGCTAAAGCGGGTCATTAGCGGCGACTACCCTGAACTCGCTCAGGACGCCGCCGTCATACTAGCTGCGCACGCCGCACCCCGCTGTAGCTCAGTAAGGGAGCTGGAAGGCCGTGAGCTGATAGCGCTAACCGCAACTGTGGTGCAAGGTAAGCCCGTCTGGGAGGCGGCTGACATACTAGGAGTGGACGCGGGCACCGTTGAAGCCCTCGTCCGCTCGGCGCTTGCCAAGCTCTCGAGAGCCTTCGCGCTCCACCCCGGAGGGGCCGGCACATAGCGCTGCTTAATAGTACGTGTGAGGCCATATCCCCCGAGCCCTGAGCCTCTTGACCACATGAGGGTAAAGCCTTACCACCTCGGGCTCGACGTTACTCAAGACCTCCCGACCTGCGATTTCGGCCAGTCTCTCGAAGAAGGAGGCCCAGCACCTCTCGTCGCCGAAGCTAGCAACTATAGCTACGTGAAAGCTAACGCCGTAATCGCTCAGCCTCTTGATAGCATTTAGCACGAGATCGAAGGCCTCCGGCTTAGCGGCCGTAATGCGCGTGAAGAGGTCTGGGCTGCACGCCTTCACTGACACCCTCACGTGAACAGAGGCGTACCGGGCGAGGCTCCTCGCGTAGCCAGGGTCGTAGCCTATCAGGATGCCGTTGGTCTCGAGTATGAACGTGAACCTGCCGTCCGCTTCCACCGCCTCGAGGAGGCCGAGCAGATGCTCCTTGCCTATGGTGGGCTCGCCTCCCGAGAGTCTCAAACGCGTGAATCTGTGCAACTCGGCTATAGCCTTGAGCTTAAGGTAGGCCTCCTCGCTTGAGAACCATGAGCCTACGGTCGGATCGTCGCGGGGCCTACCGCTCCAGCAGAACGCGCACCGAAGGTTACACCCGACGACGTCACCAGTAGCTATGCCGCCGTAGAAGCGCGCCGGCCTGAACCTATAATACTTCCGGTTTCGGCCGCGCGCGACCACCCTCTCCAGCGCGCTGCTTAACTCCACGGGGTCGTAGCCTCGCAATTCCCTCACTATGGCGTCGCCCCTCGCTAGCCGATTAAGGGCCCCTCAGCACCAGTGCCAGCCGGTGCCGAAGGTGGCCTCGCCCTTTATATGGGCTGAGCACCACGTGAGCAGCGAGATCATCGGCGAGGAGGAGAGCGATATCGAAGGGCGCAGGGTGGTCCTCGGGGTGACAGCTAGTGCTGCCGCGTACCGCGCCATAGACCTCGCTCGCAAGCTCATGAGAATGGGTGCCATCGTGAGGGTTGTCATGACGCCCGAGGCCGCCAAGCTGATCTCCCCCACGATGTTCGAGTGGGCCACCGGGATGCCGGTTGTGGTAGAGCTCACGGGCCAGACAGAGCACGTGGCCTTAGCACGCGACTTCGACGCACTGATCATAGCGCCCGCCACGCTCAACACGCTAGCCGACATAGCGGCCGGCCGCGCCGACAACGCGCTAACGGCGCTAGCGCAAGAGATGCTGGGTCTCGGTAAGCCGGTCCTAGCCGTGCCGGTTATGCACGGCGGCATGTGGAGGAGGTTCAGCAGCAAGCTTCGCGGCATGCTCGAGGCTGAAGGTCTAGTGCTGATGGAGCCTATCCTCGAAGGTGGCAGGGCCAAGCTGCCGCCGGTGGACAACATCGCGTGGTGGGCCGAGGCCGTTATCGCGCGGGGGCTTGACTACCGCAACATTAACGTGCTGGTCACAGCCGGGCCCACGTGGGAGCGCCTGGACCCCGTGAGGATAATCACGAACCCATCCACGGGGCTGATGGGCGTGTCGCTGGCGCTCGAGGCGTCCTACCGTGGGGCCCACGTGACCCTCATCCACGGCCCCCTGGCGACGTGTGTGAGCCTCCACGGCGTTGCCGAGAGAGTTGCCGTGGTCTCGGCCGACGAGATGGCGGAGAGAGTCGTTGAGGCGCTTGGTAAGCGGAGTTACCACGTAGCTATATACGCCGCGGCCGTAGCCGACTTCAAGCCATCGAAGACCGCCGACTCCAAGATCCCGTCGAGACGCGGGGGGCTGCAGCTCGAGCTGGTGCCCACACGTAAGGTTGTTAAGGAGGCGGTAGCTGCCAGCCCGAGGACCGTGCACGTCGCGTTCGCCGCCGAGACGGTGGGGTCCGCGGAGGAGCTTGTAGCACGGGCTCAGCAGAAGCTCAGCGACTACGGCGTCGACGCTATCGTAGCGAACGACGTGTCGAGGGGGGATGTTGGGTTCCGCTCCCCGTATAACGAGGTGGTGGTAATCACGAAGGACGGTGAGAGGCTATGGGTACCGCGGCTTCCGAAGCGCATGGTAGCCCGCAGGATACTGGACGTGGCGAGGACACTGGTTGCTGGGAAGCTGAGGTCCCGCTCCACGTGACTGGTTTTTGGGTTCCCTTTATGCTGGAGGACCCCTTAGCGTCCGGCAGCCTCGGCGCCGGCCTCCTGCTGGAACCCCCCGTGCGGGCGGAGTTCCGCCCGGGCGGGATGCGCCTCGCCGTGGAGGTAGTTGGGCCTAAGCCATCGACGCTGGACGTGCTTCTCTCGCTACTGAGGTCCAAAGGCCTCGTCCTCCACGGTAGGCTTCGCGTGACCGTCCCACGCCCCCTGGGCGCGGGGTACGGAGTCAGCGGCGCCGTGACCTTGGCCTCGTCGCTGGCGATAGCCGCCGCGGCGGGCGCGAGCCTCGAAACCGCCGCCAGGCTGGCGCACGCGGCCGAGGTGGTAGCTGGCACCGGGTTAGGCGACGTCCTAGCCCAGTACGAGGGCCGCATGTTGGAGGTGCGCATCGTGCCGGGCGCGCCGGGGGTAGGCCGCCTGCTGTCGCTCCCCGTGAAGGCAAGCCACGTTGTTACAGCCGTGCTGCGCACGGAGGAGACCCGTCACGTTCACGCCAGGGCGGCAGAACTCATAGCGATGGAGGGGATCAAGTCCTTCGTGAAGGTGCTCGATGCGCCTGGGCTCGAGACCTTCCTCGAAGAGGCGAGGAGGTTCTCCCTGGCTGTCGGCTTCGTCAGCCACAACGTAGCCTCAGCCCTTGATAGACTCGTGGCACGCGGCGCGGCCGTAGGCTGGTACGTCAAGAAGGGGGTCCTAGTGGTCGTGCCTGAGAGGGGGGCCCACGACGATGTTGCGGGGGAGCTTAGGGTATTAGGGTTGAGACCGCGCTGGATCTCCGTGGAGCGCGTCGCGAGCGCCCCGGCGCGGGTGAGGCCTTGCGGATCCCCAGGAGCCACCCGCGCTACTGGAGCCTCGTGACCCGTGAGAAGCTCGTCGAGGGTCTGAGGGAGGGGATCGTCGTACCCCAAGGCCTCATAGCGCACGGTCGGGGTGAGTGCTTCGACTACTTGCTCGGCGAGACCACGATACCCCCCGCGCTCAAGGCCATTAGAGCGGCAGCCGCTGCCCTGCTCCTGGCCCGGAACCCCGTCATCTCAGTGAACGGTAACGTTGCAGCCCTAGCCGCGAGGCACGTGGTCGAGCTTGCGAAGGCCACAGGAGCCAAGATCGAGGTCAACTTGTTCCACTGGAGCCTCGACAGGGCGAAGCGCATAGCTAGGCACCTAACCGCTGTTGGCGCCGAACGCGTGCTAGGCCTTGAAGACGCCAGGCCCGCCATACCCGGCCTCGACCACCCGCGGGCTAGAGCGAGCCCTGAAGGCATACTATCGGCCGACGTCGTGCTGGTAGCGCTAGAGGACGGGGACAGAACCCAGGCGCTAAGGCGCATGGGCAAGATCGTGATAGCCATAGACCTCAACCCGCTGTCGAGGACCGCGCGCACGGCCTCAATAACGATTGTTGACAACATCGTGCGGGCGCTGCCGAGGCTCGTCGACGCAGTTAACGAGCTCAGGAGGCTCAGGAGGGAGGAGCTTGAAGCGATCCTGAAGAGCTACGATAACGACGCGGTGCTGAGGGAGGTAGTTGACTACATAGCCTCCCGCTTGAGGGAGCTTGCGTCGCGGAGGCTCGCCCTCGAACCCGGATGATTGAGAGGACCCCGGCTGACACCATGATGACTCCTATCCTGGCTGACCGCTAGGACGCCTGCGCCTCTGCTCCACGAACAGCACGTTAACGGTGTCCTCGCGCACGCCGAGCGCGGCGGCCGCGATGGGGCAGCGGGTTGAGACGAGCAGGAGCAGCGGAGGGCCAGGAGGGTTGTTCATCATGTAAAGGGACTGCAATTCACCCTTAACTACTACAAGGTCGCTCGACGCCATCGACGCGAAGAGCGTGCTCGATTCCTCGAGGGTCACGGTTACGGCATCAGAGCCCGTCTCCACCACCTCGTCGACGTGATCCTCGAGACCCACCTCCTCGGCCTCCCTTGCCGTGACGTAATCCTCGTACGCACCGCTCCTGACGACCGCTACCACATAGGCTGCGAAGACGTCTCTGAGGACGTCCAGTGCTATGATGTCGAAGGGCAGCTCAACAACCGTGCCTAGCAAGTAGTATACCGTGGCGCTGCTCCGCCGCTTCAGATACTCGTAGACTTTATCGGCGTCCATTC
The DNA here is from genome assembly GCA_015520245.1 of Pyrodictiaceae archaeon. Lineage (GTDB taxonomy): Archaea > Thermoproteota > Thermoprotei_A > Sulfolobales > Pyrodictiaceae > WAQM01. The sequence goes on along the minus strand of WAQM01000127.1, from coordinate 2,558 downwards.
TACCCTCACGGACGCCCAGCATCGACAGCATAGCGTCCACACCCCCGACTACCTTCAGGGCCGCAGCGTAGCCCATGCTGAAGTTATTGAGGCCGCGCTCGGCCAATGTTGCGTATGCGGCCACCTTGAGTGCCATCGCTAACCTGGCTCTCTCGTCGGCTTCCTTGAGTATGATGTCCCTGAGCCTCTCGGCAGTCTCCTTAGCTAGGTCAAGCTCCCTCCTCTTGACCTCGCGGTAGGGATCGTCGTCCTTAAGTAATGACTTCAACCTCTTGAAGGTCATTGACGCCAGGGTCGCGACCTCGATGTCGGGGCCGAAGTAGAGGCCTGCGGTCTCGATTATCGAGCGGAACCACGACAGGCCCGCAGCCTCGCCTCCGCGCAGGTGCTCTAGCTCAAAAGCTCTCCTGAGGAGTAGGCACGCAGCGCAGGCAGGCCTTGCTTTCAACTCCTTGCCGTGCCTCCGGCGGCGCGCCCGGTGGGTGCGGTAGCCGCCACCGGCACCACAATATGGGCTTAGCGCTTGGCCTTCTCTCTGCGGTACCTTTCGATCGCCTCAACGATCTTGCGTTTAGCCTCGTCTGCCCCCTTCCAGCCCGTGACCTTGACCCACTTGCCGGGCTCGAGCTCCTTGTAGTGTTCGAAGAAGTGCTTGATTCTCTCCCTCAGCGCCTCGGGAAGGTCTTTGACGTCGCGTACGTTCGCGTAGGTAGGGTCGAGCTTCTCGACCGGTACGGCTATCACCTTGCTGTCGGGGCCCTCTTCGTCCTCCATCTCGAGCAGCCCTACCGGCCTAGCCCTTATCACCGCGCCCGGGTGCACGGGCTGGCTCGAGATCACGAGCACGTCGACTGGGTCGCCATCCTCCTCCAGGGTGCCCGGCACGAAGCCGTAGTTGAAGGGGTACACCATCGCGGTGTAGAGGAATCGGTCGACGAACACAACGCCCGTCTCCTTATCCATCTCGTACTTGACGTTGCTGCCCATTGGTATCTCGATCACGACGTTGATCTCCTCGGGCGCCTTAGGGCCTGGGCCTATACGCTCGAAAGCACTCAATGCCCACCACCCGCCGGGCGTTCGGCGGCGAGTGGGAGGGCTTAGTGCTTTCGACTCGTAGCCGGGCGGCCTACCGCCTCACAAGTTCCACGTACACGTAGGCCAGCAGCACCGTGTAAGCGGCCGCCAGGCCTGGGAGCACGATGTGCCACTGGTCGTAGACCACCTCGAAGAGGATGTAGAGCGGCGATGAGCGGACAAGCTCTAGGATGGCTGGCATCAGCTCAGGAAATGCACCCTTGACTATCCTCTCGACCTCTTCCGGCGGCATCCAGCGCGCCTCCTCCTCGATGTAGAAGGGCCTCCTAAGGACGGCGGCGCCGAACAGCGTGAACACCGGGTAAGCCAGCTCGATAAGCCCGGCCGCCGTGTAAGCCCTATAGGCGCGCATGCTGATCGCGCCTCGCCACGCCAGCACCGCTATGAGCGGCAGTGCCCATAGCATGTAGTGCGGGTTCAGAACCTTCGAGGACAGGAGCAGCGATACGAGCAGCGCGGCCGTGAGCCGTTCGAGATCAACGATGGACCTGGGCCGTCCGATCCTAATGAGCGCTAGGCCCCCTAACGCCGCCAGTACTGCAGGCCACGAGCTCGAAATGCTTGTAGCCAGGCCCGCGTCGTAGCCGCTGAGGACGAGCACTGCGGTCCAGAGGTTGGTGCCCTGCGGCGGCCTGAGAGTGTGGAATTCAACCATCGAGGATAACAACATGCCCAAACCGTTAGCTAGGGCGAACGGGGCCATCACCGCAGATACCGTCGCTACGTAGGCCACCACGTACCTGAGCGCCTGAGCGGCGCCACGCGCTAGGAAGAACAGCAGCATGGGCAGCGCGGCTAAGGCGAGACTGTGCTTCAACATCGTAGCCAGCGCCAGCAGAACCGCTGATGCAATCGGTGATGCAACGTAAAGCGCGAGCATGAGTAGGGCGATCGCAGGGTACTCAAAGACGTACGCGTGAGCCAGCGCTACCATCAATACGTTGAGAACCACCATGCGTGCTGCCTCCGGGGATACCCGCGCCTCCACCACCTTGTAGAGCACAATGACCGATGCTAGCAAGGGGGCCTTGACTGCGACGCGCAGTAGGAGGGGAGGGTAGTAGGGCAGCAGGTACAGGGGTTGCAAGCATACTACTGCTAGCGCCGACGCCACGAACATCAATGGAGCGAGGGGCGGGTACACAACTCTGAACGCGTGGCCGAAGATCGCTGAACCCGCGTAGAGGTCGAGGAGGCCGAGCATTAGCGCCGCGAGCACCCAATTCCTGAAGACCGCGTAGTCGTAGGCGTTCACGAACGTGACGAGCGAGAGCGCATAAGAGGCGAAGGCGCCAAGCGTGCGGCAGCGCTCGCGGATGGACGTCATGGAGCGCACCTGCTCGCCGGGACCGGCTTAGGTCAGCGGATATTAACGGCTTAGCAGCCTCCGCCACGCGCGTCAGCAATCACCCGTTTTAACTACGTCCGCTCTCGGCTGCCGCGGTGGGCCACGTGACGGT
>WAQM01000126.1 GCA_015520245.1 Pyrodictiaceae archaeon | reverse complement strand
ACTCAGTGCCCTACCGCTTCTACAGCATCCTCGCGCTGCTCCTGGTCCTCCTGGTCGTGCTGACCAGGAGGCACTTCGGCCCGATGCTGCGCGCCGAGCTCAGGAGCGTGAGGGAGGGCAAGGTGCTTAGGGACGGCGCCCAGCCCCTCATGCCCACCGAGACCGTGCTGGGGGCCCCGGCGGCGGCCCGCCGGGCCCCGGCCTGGGTCTTCGCCGCGTCCGTGGCCGCGCTCGTGGGCGTGACCGTGCTGGGCATGTGGGTCACGGGAGGCGGCGATAGGTGGTGGGAGACCCCGTTCGTCGAGGCCCTCGTGAACGCCGACTCGGCCACCGCGCTGCTGTGGGGGGGCTTCGCGGCCTACCTGGTGGCGCTGGCCGGGGCCCTGGCCACGCGCAGCCTCGGCTTCGCGGCGGCGATGGAGTACACCGTGAAGGGCATGTACCTCATGGTGTACGCCAACGCCATACTGCTGCTCGCCTGGAGCATCAGGACCGCGACCGACGCCGTGGGGACGGCTGACTACGTGGTCCACCTGGCGACGGCCGCCGGCGTCTACCCGCCCCTCGTCCCGCTGGTCGTGTTCGCCGCGTCCATGTTCGTATCCTTCACCACCGGCACGAGCTGGGGCACCTTCGGCATAATGATGCCCATCGCGGTGCCAATGGCGTGGCAGGTCACGCTCGCGGCCACCGGCGACGTCTCGCTGGCCTACACCGTGACCTACGCGTCTATAGCCGCCGTGTTCGCGGGCGGCATCTTCGGCGACCACTGCTCGCCCATCAGCGACACGACCATAATGTCCTCCATGTTCACCTCGGCCGACCACATCGATCACGTGAACACGCAGATACCGTACGCGGTGTGGGCGGCCGCGGTGGGCCTGCTGCTCTACGGGCTGTTCGCGGCCGGCGTCACCGACCCGCGCGTGCTGCTCCCCGTGGGCGTGGCGGTGCTCGCGGCCGGGCACCAGGTCATAAGCAGGGTCTACGCGGCGAGGGCCGGCCTGCCCCCCAGGGTCCCCAACTACGTCGTCGAGGAGGCCTAGAACACGTAGACGACGATCCTGCCGGGCTCCTCCACGACGCCGCCCGCTATGCCCCCCGACTCGTCGTAGAGCAGGGCGAGCCTGCGGGCCCTGGGGTGGGCCAGGCGGAAGTAGGCCGAGAGCACGAGCTCGGGCACGCCCCCCACGAGGTTCACCGCGGCCCCCAGCAGGGCCAGCGACGCCGCGACCCCGAGGCCGGCGGCGTTAAGGAGGGCGGCCGAGGCGGCGAGCGCCAGGGTCAGCAGCTGCGGGGCCAGCGCCACCGACGCGTACTGCCGCGGGCTCATGGCGTCGTAGTCGAGGGCGAGCGCTAGCAGCCTGGGCGCGAAGCGCAGCCTAGCGCCGACTCCCAGGCGCCTCGCCCACGCCAGGTGCAGCAGCTCGTGGGCGGCCACCACGGCCGCCGCCACGGCCGCGGCGAGGCAGGCGGCGAGCGGGGCGCCGAGCCCCGACGCCAGCCGCGCGGCCGCCGCGAGCGCGGGCGCGGCCGCCAGGCCCGCAGCGACCGACATCGCCACCGCCGCGTAGACGTTCCACGCCCTCCTAACGACGACCTCCAAGCCCTAGCCCTCCAGCCCCTCCTCGTCCTCCTCGTCCGCGTAGGGGGTCTCGAGGAGCTTGGAGAGCTCGGCCCTCAGCATCCTCACGGCCACGCTGCGCGGCAGCCTGCTGTCCTCCCTCTTCATCTCGGTTGCGGCCTTGACCCTCATGCCTACGCCGTCGACTATCTCGATCTCGTGCATGCGCAGGCTGTGCTCGGTCTGCCTCATCTTCTCGACTATGACGAAGCGTCGCAGCTCGCCGCGGTGCACGACCTTGCGGAACCTGATGATGCCGTCGGCGACGTGCTCGATGCCGAAGCCGAAGCCCAGGCTCGTCGTGACCGCGTACTGGCTGACCAGCAGCGCCGTAAAGTCCCAGCGGGACAGCACGCGCTTGACGTAGTAGCTGTACTTCCTCGCCATGGCCGGCTTGTCGAGCCAGAAGGCGCTCATGGAGTCGACCACGAGCCTGGCCCTACCGTAGCCCAGGTACTTCTTGGCCTCGATCACCTTCTGGACGAGGGCCTCGACGTCGAGCTCGCTGAGGCTCCACGGGTCGTCGCGCGCTCCGGTCAGCGCGTCTATGATCACGAGCCTTCCGCTCTCTATCGCCTCCTCGAAGTCGAAGCCGAACATCCTAGCCTGCCTTATGATGCTCTCCCTCGACTCCTCCGTGGTCACGTATATGTTCTTGTCCCCCTCCCTGATGCCCTGCGCTATGAAGTGGATGCAGAACACCGTCTTGCCGGTGCCGGGCTCGCCGACCACGGCCACGAAGAAGCCCCGCGGTATCCCGCCCTGGATGAGCTCGTCGAAGCCCTCCACCCCGGTGGACAGCCTCTCGACGTCCGCGGCCACGCGGCCACCCCTCGAAACACTCGTAGAGCGGCGCGGCCGCGGAAATACCCGCGGGCCTCGGGAGCGGCGCCTTGCTCACGCCGGTGGACAGCGGCGAGCTGCTCAGGAGGCTCGGCTACGACTTCGAGGCGTACGTCGAGCCCAGGGTCGAGCCCCCCCGGGTGGACGTGAGGTTCGAGGACCTGGTGCCGGAGCTCGCCTCGACGAGGCTGAGGGGGCTGAGGCTCTACGAGCACCAGTGGAGGGCCTACCGGGCGCTGAGGGAGGGGCGCAACGTCATACTCCGCTCCGGCACCGGGAGCGGCAAGACGGAGGCCTGGTTCCTCCACGCGGTCCACCTGGCCAGGGAGAGGGGCTGCCGCGTCCTGGCCCTCTACCCCACCCTGGCGCTGGCGAACGACCAGGTGGCCAGGCTGTCCGAGTACGCGCGGGCCACGGGCCTCCGGCTGCTGCAGCTCGACGCGCCCAGGAGGGAGGAGCTGGAGCGCGAGCACGGCAGGGCGGGGCTCCGCAGGCTCGTGGGCGAGGCCCACCTCGTGGTCTCGAACCCGGCGTTCGTGCTCCACGACGTCAAGAGGCTCGTGGCCTCCCCGTCCCGGGCCCTGCTGGAGCCCGTGTACCGCAGGCTCTGCCTCCTCGTGGTCGACGAGCTCGACTTCTACGGGCCCAGGAGCATAGCGCTCCTCCTGGCGCTCATCGAGGTCCTGGCCTCCTACACCGGCGAGGGGCTGCAGGTCGCCGTGCTCACCGCGACGCTGGCGAACCCCGAGGACCTCGCCTCCTTCCTCGAGGGCGTCACGCGCAGGCCCACAGAGGTCGTCGACGGGAGGCCGTTCCGCCCGGAGAACAGGGTGTACATCGTGCTCGGCAAGGACCTGGAGAGGGTGAGGAGGGAGATGCTGGCCGCCGTCGGCGACCCCTCGCGGCTCCCGGACGACGTGAGGAGGGCGCTCGAGGACCCGCGGGAGTTCCGGCGCCAGGCGCACCGGGTGGCCGCGGTGCTGCAGGCCATGGGCTACCGGGTGCCCAGCCCCGGCGCCGACTACGCCGAGATCCTGGAGGCCTACGCCGGCGACCCCGGCGTGACCCTCGTGTTCACGAGGAGCATCGGCGCGGCCGAGCAGGTCTACAGGAGGCTCCGGGAGAGGCTGGGGGACCTCGTCGCCGTCCACCACCACCTCGTGCCGAAGGCGGTGAGGGAGAGGGTCGAGGAGAGGGCGAGGAGGGGGGAGGTCAAGCTGGTGGTGACCCCGAGGACCCTCCTCCAGGGCGTGGACATAGGCACAGTGGTCAGGGTCGTCCACCTCGGCCTGCCCGAGGACGTGCGCGAGTACATGCAGAGGGAGGGGAG
>WAQM01000125.1 GCA_015520245.1 Pyrodictiaceae archaeon | reverse complement strand
GGGACCTCCGCCTTACCAGGGCGGCGCTCTGCCAGCTGAGCTACGGCGGCGCCCGTGGCGCCGCCGGCTAGGGGGACGGCTAATAAGTCTTCGTCCCTCGGGCCCGCCGGCGCCGAAGCACCGCGCGGGCGCCGCCAGGTGAGGCTAGACGCCGTACTCGGCCCTAACGAAGAGGGCGACCGAGACCGCGGTGAGCAGCGCCAGGAGCGCCAGCGCCGCGAGCGCCAGGGCGTCGTACGGCAGGGGCAGGACCTCGTCCGCGTAGTACATGTAGAAGGGCGCGACCGCCGTGGCGGCGACCGCGGTGGCCGGGTCCAGCCTCCCGGCGCCGAGCGCCGCGTGGGCGCCCACCACGACGGGAACGGTGAAGGGCAGGAGCACGAGGAGCGCGAGGAGCAGGAAGAGGGACGACCTCCTGGACATGAGCGGGAGGGCTAGGGCCGTGGCCGCCAGGTAGAGGGCGACCTTGACCGCCACCGCGACCGGGGGCAACCTGGCGCCCGAGGCCGCGATGGCCAGGTAGGCCGCGGCCCCCACGGGGGCCTGGCTCAGGAGGAGGGCCAGCAGCCTGCCCAGGGCGACCGTTAGGGGGCCGCCCATGAGGTTGATCTCGAAGACCGTCGTCTTCTCGTCCCTGACCACGTGCATCGCCGCCTGGAGCGCGTAGAGGGGCCAGAGTAGGAAGTCCAGCACGAGCCACAGCCACTGCGCCCGGATGGGGTCCTGAGCCTGGCCCAGCGCCTGCCAGAGGCCCAGCAGGACCAGGGCCGCCAGTGCGGCCGAGACGGCGTCGAAGAGGCCTCCCTTAGCGTACCACCTAACCGCCCTCGCCAGGCCGGGGCCCGAGGCCGGCATAGTAGCCCCTCACGCCCGCGACCTTGAAACCCAGGATGACGCCGTCGCCGACGAGCCTGGCCAGGAGCTGGGGGTCCGCGCCGCTCACGAGGCAGTGGCCGCCGAGGCACGTGACGACTGTGGCCCCAGCCCTCACGAGCTCGCGCTCCAGCCTGCGCCTGCCCGCGGGGCTGACGAGGACTTCGTACACGCCCCTCCTCGCGAGCTCCTCAAGCCTCCCGCTCCACACGAGGGAGCCCCCGTCGAGGATCACCACCGAGTCTGCGAGCGACTCGGCCTCCTCGGGGGAGTGCGTGCTGAACACGATGCTCCTCCTCCCCCTCAAACTCCATAACAGGTCGTAGAGGGCGGCCGCCCTGCGCGCGTCCAGGTGGGCGAACGGCTCGTCCAGGATGATGACGTCCGACCCCTTGCATATGGAGGCGTAGAGGCCCACCAGCTGGGCCTCCCCCATGGAGAGCGCGTGCAGCCTCCTCCCGAGGATCCCGCGGAGCCCCATCCTCTCGTGGAAGAAGTCGGCGTACTCGCAGTCCCCCACCACCTCGACCACGTCCCTAACGCGGACGCTCAGCGGCAGCCTGGGCCTCTCGAACATGAAGGAGACGGCGGTGAAGGCCCACCTCCTGTCGCGGTACGGCTCGACCCCGTTGACCCGCAGGCTGCCGCGGGTGGGCCTGCGGAGGCCCGCCATTATCGACAGCAGCGTGGTCTTGCCGCTGCCGTTGGGGCCCAGCACGGCCACCACGTCCCCCTCGACACGGAAGCTCATCTCGCGCAGCGCGGTGTAGGTCCCGAACTTCTTCACGAGGGACTCAGCCTCTATCACAACCACCCTCTCACCCTCCCCACGACGATGAGCGCCGCGAGCGCCAGCAGCACGTAGCTGAAGGGGAAGAGGGCGTTGAAGCGCGCCGCGAGCGCGTCGAGCCAGGCCTGGTCGTCGGGGATGAAGCTTAGCGACCTCAGGAAGAGGTACTCGCCGGCGATCGCCGCGCCGCCGCCCTCGACGAGCTCGGCAAGCTCCCCCAGGAGGGGGCACGAGTCGCCGAAGTCGTCGAGCAGCAGGCCCAGCAGCAGGGGCTTGGCCGCCGGGCCCTGCCCTACGTGGGAGTACCTTAGCGCGAGCGAGCCGAGGAGCATGACATCGCCCGCCCTAAGGTAGGCCGCGGGACACTCGAAGCGCGGGCAGGGGGTCCCGTTGATGACGACCTCGGCCTCGTAGACCCTGGCGTAGCCCAGGACAGCGTCGGGGTAGTAGGCAAGGAACCCGGCGTACGTGAACCCGTCGCCGGTCCCGGAGATTCGCAGGACGTACCCGTCCGCCCGCACAACCTCCCCACCGTCGCGGCGGTCGACGATGATCACCTTCAGGAGCGCGCTCTCGCCCCCGCTCCTGAACTCCGACGAGGAGCTGCACAGGATCGGGAGCCCGCTGACGTCTAGGTCAGCCATGGCGCCCGGGGGGAAGGCGAGTGGCCCCTCGAGCTCGGCGCCCGTCGCGTTGTACAGCGTCAGGGAGACGGCGTACCTGCCACCACTCAACGACACGTTGAGTCTGTAGAGCAGCTGTAGCAGGCGGCCGTCGGTCACCACGATCTCCCCGTAGTACTCTACCCAGGAGCCCTCGCCGAACCCCTTGGGCTTGGGTAGGTACGCTGTGAGGTAGAAGGCCACGATGGGGTACGCGGTCAGCAGGAGGACGAGGAGCGCGAGCGCGATCGAGAAGAGCACGGGCGCGTCCTTTAAGAAAGAGGGGCCGCGCATGGCGCCGCCCCGGCCACCCGGTCATCCAACGACGAATACTATCGTCAGCGGCACGCGTTCGAACCACCTCGGCCAGCGATATTGGTGCTGGTCGCTGAAGTACACCCAGACGTCGACGTAAAGCACGCCCGGCGTCGTGGTCACCTTCAACTCTATCTCGTTGTAGCCTACGTATCGCACGTTCCAGGACCCTTGTTCCCAGAGCGCCCTGTCGTAGAGCCTCGTGGGCGTCAGCGACGTCGCCGTGTCCTTTATGTAGGCGAAGCACGTGAAGCACCACCACGCCCTCCACGCCCAGTTCCTCACGCTCGTGTACTCCAGCACGAACCTGTTAGCCGCATCGTCGTATGCGAACCTAACCTGCGAGTAGACGCCAGTTAACTTCATCCCGAGGACGTTGTATAGCTCGCCTCCAGCCTTTACCAGGTTGTCGTACCACACCCTCGCCGAGGCCAGCGGTGCGACCACCGGCAAGACCAGCAGAGCCGCCAGCGCGAGCAGCGACAACACGGACGCGGCCTCAGGGCCCCTCATGGCCCCCGCCGTCTGGCTGCGGCCTGGGCCACCGGCGATACCCGCTACTTTTTTCATTTCGATGCTGGTGGACGCGGCGGGGGCTGCGCTAGTGGGCGCCGCAGGGTAACGCAAGTAGCGCCGCAATGATACGAACGCTGAGCTCACACGATCGCCCAGCCGCGCGGATCGATAGCGGGGAGCGTTTCGCAAGCCTCGCAACGTTAGCTAGCCTGGCCAGTTGCGCTACAAGCGTTACCTTGGTCCCGGGCTGCCAGCCCGTAGCTATAATAGGCGGCCGGCCCCGGCCCCGGGGCGGGGTGGGGCCGTGGAGGAGGACCCCGAGCTACGGGAGATCCTCGAGCGCGTGGCGCGCAGGATGGTGGACGAGGCCGGCGGCGTGAGGGTGGTATCCAGCAGCGAGGAGTTCGAGAGAGCGGTGTGCTCGAGCAGGGTGGTGGTGGCGCTGTTCACGAGCCCCACGTGCCCCGCGTGCGAGGTGTACAAGCCGATATTCTACGAGGCGGCGAGGAGGGCCTCGAGGCTCTACCGGGGCCGCGTCGGCTTTGTCGAGGTGGACGTGTACAGCGTGCCCGAGAAGGCGTACGAGCTCGGCATAATGTCCACGCCCGCGACCGTGGTCTTCGTCAACTGCAGGCCCGTCGACGGGTTCCTCGGTATCGCCGACGTGGACGAGCTGCTGGGGCTCGTGGGGTCCTACGTGGGCGAGGGGTCTGCCTAGCCCCACCTGCCGGTCCTCAGGAACTCGTCGATGTGCCTGGCAGCCTCGATGCCGCTCCGGAGGGCCGGCCCGATCAGCGACGGGCCGTGCTTCACGTCGCCCGCCGCGAACACCTTGCGCAGCGTGGTCCTGTACCTCTCGTCGACCTTGACCGTGCCGTCGGGGTTCAGCTCGATGCCGCAGCAGCTGCCCCGGAACGGCGGTGACGGCTGCTCGCCTATCGCGATTAGCACGGCGTCGACCTCGACCTCGAACTCGCTGCCCGGTATCGGCACGGGCCTCGGCCTCCCCGAGGGCGTCGGCTCTAGCCTCGTCCTCTGGAGGACCGCCCTGCGCACCCAGCCGCTCCCGTCCCCCTCGAACCTCACGGGCACCGTGAGCTCCAGCGGCTCGACGCCGTACTCCTCGACAAGCCTGTTGAACTCCCTCTCGCCCATGGGGGCCTCCTTGCGTGTGCGCCGGTAAGAGAGGTAGACCCTCTTGACGCTCCCCCGGAGGTACCTCAGCGGGACCTCGACGGCGTCGACTGCGGTCAGCCCGCCCCCCACGACGAGCAGGTTGCCCCTCAGCGGCGGCACCTCGTCCATGCTGCGGTAGCCGTGGCGGGCCAGGCTGAACGCAACCAGCCACTCGAGGGCCGGGTACACGCCCTTCAGCTCCTCGCCGGGCACGCCCAGCCTCCTGGACCTCCAGGCCCCGGTCGCTATGAGGACCGCGTCGTACTCCTCCACCAGGTCCTCGAAGCACACCCTCCTCCTCACGAGCCCCGACAACAGGCGCTCGACGTCGTCCTCCGGCTCGCCCTCAGTGCACGATACAACACGCGTCGAGGTGTGGAAGACCACGCCCGCCTCCGCCAGCTCCCTCACCCCGCGGCGGACCGGGGCCTTGGGGACGTGGTACTCGGGGATGCCGAAGATCAGGAGGCCGCCGGGCTCGGGGAACTGGTCGTAGACGTGGACCTCGTGGCCCTCGCAGACCAGGACACCGGCGGCCCCCAGGCCGGCCGGGCCGGCGCCCACCACAGCGACGCGCTTGCCCGTGGGCGGCTTTGTCTGCCCGGGGCGGCAGCGAAGGAAGCGCATCCGCTGGCACCGATCGGGTGCGTGAGTTATAGAAGTATTTTACCCGTTCGCCCCCGGGCGCCCGCGTTAGGCCTCAGCTTAGGTCGCCGCAGGCGCACGACATCTCGTGGAGCATCTTGTGGAGGTCCTCTATCCCCTCGCCGGTGACCGCCGACACCCTGGGTACGTTCGCCTGCTTGGCGTACTTGTACAGCACGCGCACGACATCGCGGAGCATCTCCGCGTAGAGGGTCCGGCGCCTGAGCAGGCCCTGCCTTATCCTGGCCACGTCTCTCACGAGGTCGCCGCGAACCTGGAGGTCCGGCGCCAGGTCGACCTTGTTTATGACGGGTGCCGTCTCGACCCCCAGCCTCAGCTGAACGCTTAGCGCCATGACGTACGTGAAGGCGTAGTCCGCGGGGTCCCTCAGCAGCGTGGCGTCCGCCACGAACACCCCGTAGACGCAGTCGCTCACCCTGCGCAGGGCGTCGACGAGCCTCACCGATATGTCGCGGAATATGAACACCTCCATCTGGCCCGGGGTGTCGACGAGCACGTAATCGGCGTCGCTGGCGCCGACGGGCGAGAGTATCTCGTCGAGCCTCTCGGCCGCAAGCTCCATCGACTTGACCAGGGCGCCGTTGGGCCCGAGCCCGTACTTCGCGGCCACCTCGCGGGCGCTGACGTAGCTGCGCACGTCCACGTCCGGCCGGTACGGCACGTAGTCGGCCGCGGGGTCGAGGTTCACCGTCACGACCGGGATCTCCGCCTCGCGCAGCCACCTGGCGTAGGCCGCGACCAGGCTCGACTTGCCGGAGCCCGCTGGCCCCACGAATATAACCGCCGTCCTCAACGCGGCCCCCGCGCAAGCCCCGCCAGCTACACGGTTATTGGGCCTACGTCGGGCCTCCCCTGCCTGCGGCCGGTCCCCGCCATCTCGGCCAGCCTCTCGGGCTGGCGGAGCAGGTAGTAGAGGTTCTCGGCGTGCTTCCTCGCCCGGTCCACTGCTATCCTGTACAGCTCGTCCTCCGTCTCGGCCTCGTCCTCGTGGACCGTCACGTCTATGACATGGATGCCGGCCTCGAGCTGCACGAGCTGCAGGGCCAGGCTGTAGACGGCGTAGGCTATCTTGTCGACGAGGCTCGGCCCCACCCAGCCGAAAGTCATGCCGCCCTCGCAGCCGAACTCCTCGATCATCCTCTTCATCTCCACGGGTATGTCCTTTATCCCGGGGACCGTCCTGCGCACGATCCTAGCGTCGGGCATCAGCGATCTAAGCACCTCGACCGCGTGGGACGCCATGTCGACGCGGGCGAACGTCGTGTCGACCAAGCATATGGTCGTCAACGCCTCGCCCCCGCCGGCTTAAGCCGGGACGCCGCCCTTAAGGATCGGCCGCGTCTTCGTCGGCTGACGTACGGTCGGGGCCCCGCGGCTGGCTCGCGCCTTTCCGGCGCGACGGCCGACCCGCCCGGGGGCAAGGACCTTGCGCACCGTCTACATAGTCTCGGCCGTCAGGACGCCGATAGGCAAGTTCGGCCGCAGCCTCGCGAGGCTGCCCGCCGTGGAACTGGGCGCCATAGCCATCCGGGAGGCCGTGAGCAGGGCCGGCATCGAGCCCAGGGACGTCGAGTTCGTCGTGATGGGGCACGTCATAAGGGCGGGGACGGGCATGAACACCGCCAGGCAGGCCGCCCTCAAGGCTGGGGTGCCCCCCACCGTCGACGCGATGAACGTCGACATGGTGTGCGCCTCCGGCATGGCCGCTATAATCACCGCCGCCCAGGCGATCCAGGCCGGCGACTACGACATCGTCGTGGCGGGCGGCATGGAGAGCATGTCCCAGGCCCCCTTCCTGCTCCCCGCCGAGGTGAGGTGGGGCCTCCGGCACCTGATAACCAGGAGGGCGGAGCTCCTGGACGCCATGGTCCACGACGGGCTGCTCGACGTGTTCACGGGCAAGGTGATGGGCGAGGAGGCCGACATGGTCGCGCGCGAGCACGGCTACAGCCGCGAGGAGCTGGACATGGTGGCCTACGAGAGCCACCGCCGCGCCGCGGCCGCCTGGGAGCAGGGGGCCTTCCGCGACGAGGTAGTGCCGGTCGACGTGACCTACGACGGCGAGCGCGTGCACCTGGAGCGCGACGAGGGCGTGAGGCCCGACACCACGCCCGAGAAGCTCGCCAAGCTGCCCCCCGCCTTTGGGCCCGACGGCCTGCACACCGCCGGGTCCAGCAGCCAGCTTAGCGACGGCGCTGCCGCCCTCGTGCTAGCCTCCGAGGACAAGGTGAGGGAGCTGGGCCTCAAGCCCCTTGCCCGGGTGCTGGGCTACGCCGTGGGCGCGCTCGAGACGTGGAGGTTCCCGGAGGCCCCCGTCCACGTCGTGCGCAAGCTGCTCTCGAAGCTTGGCATGGGGGTCAGCGACTTCGACTACTTCGAGAACAATGAGGCGTTCGCCGTGAACAGCCTACTCTTCCGCGATCTGCTGGGCGTGAGCCTCGACAGGCTCAATGTGTTCGGGGGTGCGATAGCGCTCGGCCACCCCCTCGGGGCCAGCGGCGCCAGGATAGTGGTGACGCTCATAAACGTGCTGCGCAGGAAGGGCGGGCGCCGCGGGATCGCAAGCATCTGCCACGGGCTGGGCGGCGCCGCCGCGCTAGCCCTCGAGCTCGTCTAGCCGGGCTGCCCCCGACGGCGTCCCACCTGTAACGCTTTAAGGGCCCGGACGGCAGCTAAACAGCGGTGTAGAGCGTGCCCGTCGAGAGGGTCAAGACCGGTATACCCGGCATGGATGAGATACTGAACGGCGGCATCCCCAAGAGGAACGTCGTGCTGCTGAGCGGGGGGCCCGGCACGGGCAAGACCATCTTCAGCCAGCAGTACCTGTGGAACGGCCTCCAGATGGGCGAGCCGGGCATCTACGTCGCCCTCGAGGAGCACCCCGTGCAGGTCAGGATTAACATGAGCCAGTTCGGCTGGGACGTCAGGCCATACGAGAGGGAGGGCACCTTCGCCATAGTCGACGCCTTCACGGGCGGCATAGGCGAGGCCGCCAAGAGGGAGCGCTACGTGGTGAAGGACCCCAGCGACGTGGGGCTGCTCATCGACGTGCTCAAGGAGGCCATACGCGACACCGGGGCCCAGAGGGTCGTCATAGACTCGGTGTCCACGCTGTACCTAACCAAGCCGAGCGTGGCCAGGAGCGTCGTAATGATGCTCAAGAGGGTCCTAAGCGGCCTGGGCGCCACCAGCATACTCGTCAGCCAGGTCTCGGTGACCGAGCGCGGCTTCGGCGGCCCCGGCGTCGAGCACGCCGCGGACGGCATCATAAGGCTCGATCTCGACGAGATCGGGGGCGAGCTGAAGAGGAGCCTCATAGTCTGGAAGATGAGGGGCACCAAGCACAGCATGAAGAGGCACCCGTTCGAGATCACCGACAAGGGCATCGTCGTCTACCCGAACAAGGTCCTGAGGGTCACCGGCAGGGGCGTGGTCGAGGAGGAGGTGGGCGAGGGCGGCGGCTAGCCCGTGCCCAGCGCGCTTCTCGCCGGCCGCGGCTGCCGCCCCCGTCCTGCACGCACACCTTATAACCTGGTCCTCGGCTCTCGCGCTTCCCGAAAAAGGCGGCTAGGTGGGCGCTCTCATGCGCGTCAAGCACGTGGCCGAGATACTGAAG
>WAQM01000124.1 GCA_015520245.1 Pyrodictiaceae archaeon | reverse complement strand
ACCCGAGATCGAGCGCGAGCTCCGCGCCGCGCTTCGCGACGCTGCGCGGAAGCTCAGGGAGTACCTGCTCAGGAAGAGGAGGGAGGAGGAGGAGCAGAAGAAGATAGTCACGTTCATGAAGTACGTGCCCGAGGTGACGAGGAGCCTGGCTACGATACTCAAGGGCGACGGTGTGAGCGAGGATGCCATACGGTCCATGCTGCTGCAGGCCATGAAGAGGAAGCTCAACATCCCCGACGATAGGTTCGACGAGATCGTTAAGGCCGTTAGGGTTAGCATAGAGGAGTGAGCGCGGCTGCGGCGGGTGAGAGCCATGGCTGAGTTCGTCGACCGCGTGGACGTCGAGGCTAGGAAGCGCGCCCTCAAGGTGTTCCGCGAGAAGTTCATGCAGATACTGCGCCAGATCGAGCGCGGCGAGAACCCGACCCTGGTGCTACCCAAGAGGACGCTCCAGAACACGATATACGACGAGCGCAGGAGGCTGCTGCTGTTGGGGCCCGAGAAGCTGCGCCGGAGCTTCTTCGACCTCCACGAGGCCCGCAAGTTCATGCAGACGCTACTCATGGCCCGCATAATCTACGAGGCCCTAGAGCGCGACGAGTACCCGACGATACGTGACCTATACTACCGCGGCAAGCACACGATAGTCGTCCAAGGCCTCGACGGGAGGAGGTACGAGGAGAACACGTGGGACGAGCAGCGGGAGTCGGACTCGGTCATACGGGACATAGAGGTGCTGACGGGGCTCCTGCGCGAGGAGATGCTCATACTCAGCAAGGAGAAGGGCAAGGTGGTGGGGTACATGAAGATCAGGAGCGGCAACGACGTGATAGACTTAAGCAAGATGGGGCACGGCGCCTATGCCATCGAGCCGACACCTGACCTCATAGAGTTCATAGACGTCGACGCCGAGTACGTCCTGGTGATAGAGAAGGACGCCGTGTTCCAGCAGCTGCATCGCATCGGGTTCTGGAGGAAGCACAAGGTGATACTGATAACCAGCGCCGGGCAGCCCGACCGGGCCACGCGGAGGTTCGTCAGGAGGCTTAGCGAGGAGCTGAAGCTGCCCGTCTACGTGCTCACCGACGCGGACCCCTACGGCTGGTACATATACAGCGTCTTCAAGATAGGCTCGATAACGCTCTCCTACGAGAGCGAGCGGCTCGCCACGCCAGACGCGAAGTTCCTAGGAGTCAGCATGACGGACATCTTCGGCTACGGCAGCAAGAAGCCCTACCTGAGCGAGCAGGAGCGCAGGAACTTCATAATCAGAGCCACCGACAAGGACATAAAGAGGGCCCAGGAGCTGATGAACTATCATTGGTTCAGGACGCCCAAGTGGAAGGTCGAGCTGGACATATTCCTCAAGAAGAGGGCCAAGCTCGAGATCGAGGCGCTGACCAGCAAGGGGCTGCGCTTCCTGGCCGATAGGTACATACCGGAGAAGATCCAGACCGGCGACTGGATAGACTAGCCTTGGAGGGTGCGCTCGCCGAGCTGGTCGCCCGGCTCTCAACGGACGAGCTGGCGCGGAGGCTCGACCTCGCGCTAGTCAAGCCCTGGGCGGCGCGGAGCGAGGTCGAGAGGGCCGTCGAGCTGTTAGAGCGCCTGCGGCTCAGATGCCTTATAACGACGCCCCCGGCCGTGAGGGAGGTCGCCTCAATGACCTCGGCCTGCGTGGGTGCCGTCGTGGGCTTCCCGTTCGGCTACTCGACGATCGAGTCCAAGATTAAGGAGCTGGAGGACGTCATAGGCTACGGAGCCCGCGAGGCGGACATCGTAGTTAACTACCACGCCTACCTCCTCGGTAGGCGCGACTACTTTAGCAACGAGGTCAAAGCCCTGGTGACCATCTGCCGGGAGGTGGGGCTGACGTGCAAGCTGATACTCGAGGTGGCGGCCGTACCCCCCGAGGCGCTTGACGGGCTACTCAAGAGCGTCCTCGAGCACCAGCCGGATTTCATTAAGACCGGCACCGGCTACGGGCCGAGACCGGCGCTCCCCGACGACGTGGTCGCCGTCAAGAGAGTGCTAGCCGAGCTGGGCCTGCAGGGCCGCGTGCGCATCAAAGTCGCCGGCGGCATCAGGACCGCGCTCCAGGCGCTCACCTTCATAGCGCTCGGGGCCGACGTCATAGGCACCAGCGCCGCAGAGGACGTGCTTAGAGGCTTCGAGGAGCTGAAGAGGCGTTACCTATAGCCCGGCCGGGGCACGGGCTGCAGCCGCTCTCCACGAGCTCGCATCCCTGCAGCACGGGCTCGAGCTCGACCCACGCCACACCGGGGCCGCAGGGAGCCCACGCACCGACCCCGCCGCAGCCCACGACTAACCATACCGTGGGCCACGCCTCCATGCCCCTTAGATCGGCGCCGCTAAGGAACGGCGCGCCCGCCGGGTGGGTGTGGAAGACCGCCACGACGTGAAGTCCACCTCGCTCACTCATGAGGACCACACGGTAGAGGGTCCTCCCGTCCACGAGGAAGCTGCGCTCCGGGTCCTCTGACACGTTGCAGCCCAGCACTGCCACGGAGGCCTCGAGGGTGCTGCCGCTCACCCTCCCCAGGAGGAAGCCCGCTACCTCGTAGGGGCACGTGCATGCCAGCCTCCTGAGGAGCTGGAGGAGGTGCCTGCAAATCCTTAATTTCGCGCCGCACAGTACGTTGGCGGCGGGGAGCAAGCTGCCACCGAGGTCGTCGGTTTTGCCCCGCGTGCCCCGTAAAGGGCTTGAGAGGGGCCCGCTTCACAAGTCGCTCCTCGACGCGCTTGACGCCGCGCTGGAGGCTGCTGACCCGCGCAAGGCCGTGAGGGAGAGGCTGGCACGCACGGAGTCCGGGGTGCTGGTGCGGGGCGCCGGCGTGTACAAGGTGAACGAGGTCCACGTGGTGGGCTTCGGCAAGGCTTCGGCCCTGATGGCGCGGGGGGTCCTCGATGCCATCCCCGATCTCGTGGCGGGCGGCGTCGTTATCGTGCCGCGGGGCCAGAGCGTGCCCGAGCTTGGCCCCATCGAGGTGCTGCAGGCCGACCACCCGCTCCCCTCGCGGGCCACGGTGGAGGCCAGCGTGAGGCTCCTCGAGTACGTCGAGTCGGTGCCGCGGGACAGCCTAACCCTCGTTCTCGTCTCCGGCGGGGGCTCGGCCCTCTTCGAGGTGCCGGTGGAGGGCGTTAGAATCGAGGATGTAGCCGAGGTGACCAGGAGGCTGATGCTGAGGGGCGCCAGCATCGAGGAGCTTAACGCGGTTAGGAAGCACCTCTCCGCCGTGAAGGGCGGCCAGCTCCTGAAGCACGTGCGCTCCGAGCACGTGGTGACGCTCGTGGTTAGTGACGTTGTGGGCGACCGCCTGGACACAATAGCGTCGGGGCCCACGGTGCCCGACGAGACGACCTTCCGGGACGCGTACGCCGTCCTCAGGGCCTACGGGGTGTGGGACGACGCCCCCGCCAGCGTGAAGGCGTGGATCGAGAGGGGGCTCAGAGGTGAGGCGCCGGAGACCCCCAAGCCGGGCGACCCCATCTTCCGGCGGAACCGGGTGGTCATAGTCGCCAACAATCTGTCGGCCCTCCAGGCTGCTGCCTCGGCCCTCAGGGACCGCGGCTACAACGTGCTCATACTCACCGACAGGTTAAGAGGCGAGGCGCGCGAAGTAGCTAAGGCCCTGGCTGCTGTGGTCGAGAGCGTCGCCCACAACTCGATGCCCGTCCGGCCGCCGGCGGCCCTGCTGGCCGGCGGCGAAACCACGGTCACGGTACGCGGAGCGGGGCGCGGCGGCCGCAACCAGGAGCTATGCCTCGCGCTGGCCCTAAGCCTGGGCCCCAGACCGCCCTTCCACTACGCCGCGGCCTGCATGGGGACTGACGGTATCGACGGTAACAGCCCGGCGGCGGGCGCAGTCGTTGACGACCGGACCCTAGAGGAGGCACAGAGACTAGGTCTCGACCCCCGCGAGTACCTTGAGGACAACAACAGCTACGCGTTCTTCGAGAGGCTGGGGCGCGCCATAGTGACTGGCTATACCGGCACGAACGTCAACGACGTCTTCATAGCCCTTGTTCAGCCGCCACGCGCGTAGAATATGAGGCCCACCGCCTCAATGGCCGCCGTGAACTCGACGTCGTCGTAGCCTGCGTAGTTATCGTAGGGATCGACGAAGCCCACAGCCACGTAGAATATCTTGTCCTCGTTCGGCACCAGCAGCGGTACGGTCACCGTGACGAAGTTCCTGTTGGGGGGCCACGTGTCCTCCCAATCGTCGAGCTGCTGGTACATCAGCATGTGCGACGAGACTACCCTGTCATCGACGGTAGCCGGCACGCCGTCGGGGCCCGGATCCACGAGGAAGAAGCCCACCATGAACTGCCGCGGGTTGTCTACGCAGTTCACGTCGCCGCCCTCCGAGTCGTGGTAGTAGAGCCTCGCCGTGACCACGACGAGCTGGTAGCGTGAGCCGTCGACAACGTACTGGGGGCCCGTGAGGTAGATGAGTACGGGGCAGTGGGAGAGGTTGTAGGCTTCCCGCAGCGGCTCGGCGAAGGAGCACGTACCCGGGGCCAGCGGTTCGCTGCTGTCACGTAGCGGCACCCAGCTCCCGCTGCCCGCCCCCACCCAGGCCACATCGTCCTCCGTGCATGAGAGCAGTATGCCCGGAGGGTTCACCGTGCCGTAGTTGGCGTCCTCAGTTGTGAATACCACCTCGGACAGCCCGTTGCCGTCGACGTCGGTGATCAACACGTAAGCGGCGTAGTTGGAGCGGGGTGCGCCCGGCACCTCGCGGTACACCTCTACGTAATCGGCGAACCCCCTAAGG
>WAQM01000123.1 GCA_015520245.1 Pyrodictiaceae archaeon | reverse complement strand
GCGCAGGCTGGCGGGCCTGGAGGCCGAGTGCAGGCTCTGCGGCCGGCGCAGCCTCCTCGTTAGCCGCGCGGTGGGGGTCTGCGCCTCCTGCCTGCGCTCGAGGCCCGGCGAGGCGCTGAAGGTGGCCCGCGAGCGCAGGCTCGAGTGGAGGGGGCAGGTGGGCCTGCCCCCGGAGCCCCCGCGCGACCCGCGGGGGGCCCAGTGCAGGGTCTGCGTCAACGAGTGCAGGATCCCCGAGGGGGGCCGCGGGTTCTGCGGCGTCTGGAGGAACCGCGGGGGGCGGCTGGAGCCTGTCACCGGCCACGGCAGGCTCGTGGTCTACACGTACCTGGACCCGCACCCGACCAACTGCGTCGCCACCCCCGTGTGCCCGGCCGCCACGAGCCGCGGGTACCCCGACTACAGCTTCACCGAGGGCGTCGAGCACGGGTACTACAACCTGGCCGTGTTCATGGGGGGCTGCCCGCTGGACTGCCTCTTCTGCCAGAACTGGGAGCACAAGACCATCATAGCCCACGGGAGGGTGCGCGCCGGCTACGTCAAGACCCTGGACAGGCTCGTCGAGGAGGCCAGGAGCCCCCGCGTCACCTGCGTCTGCTACTTCGGCGGCGACCCGACCCCCCACGCGCCGTTCCTCGTCGCGGCCTCGAGGAGGATGCTGGAGGAGGCCAGGAGGCTCGGCCAGAGGTACAAGAGGATATGCTGGGAGACCGACGGCCTCGTCAACCCGGCCATCATGAGGCAGATGGCGAGGCTGAGCCTGGAGAGCGGCGGCATAGTCAAGATAGACTGGAAGGCCTGGACCCCGTCGATCTACGAGGCGCTCACGGGCGTCGACGGGGCCAAGGCGGTCAGGAGGCTCATGGAGAACGCGAGGCTCGTGGCGGAGATGGGGCGCGAGAGGCCCGACCCGCCGCTCCTCGTCGTGAGCGTGCTGCTCGTCCCCGGCTACGTGGACGCCGAGGAGGTCGGGAGGATAGCCGAGTACGTCGCCTCGCTGCCCTCCGAGGTGCCGATGGTGCTGCTGGCCTTCCACCCCGACCACCTGATGACCGACCTGCCGCCCACCAGCAGGAGGCACATGGAGGAGGCCGTGAGGGCCGCCCGCGAGGCGGGGGTGAGGGAGGTCTACGTGGGCAACGAGTGGCTCCTGGGCCCCTACTACTGAGCCCCGGCGGCCTGGGGTAGACCTTATCCCCGGGCGTTGCGGCCCGGGCCCTGCTAGGCTGGCCCGCTGTGGCCAGGTGGAGGTGGCCGCTGGCGGCCAGGCTGTACTGGAGCAGGAGCCTCAACGTACCACTGCTCAGCCCGGAGTGCCCGGGCTGCGACCGCGACGACGTCTTCGAGGTCCGGCTGGGGGAGCCGGGGGACGCCAGGCCCGCCTTCGCCGAGGACCACGAGAGGCTCAGGAGGGCCCTCGTCAACGAGACGGGGAGCGACAAGCTGTACTGGAGGCTGTTCCACGGCAGGCTGGTGGTGCTCAACAGGATACCGTTCATGGACGAGATGAAGGAGGTCATCGTAGACGGCGGCCACGCCGGCAAGCTGTACTTCGACCCCTACTCGCTGAGGTGGAGGTTCAGGTTCAGCAGGTGGAGCGCCCGCTTCGCCGTCGAGGAGGGGCTCGTCGAGACCGTCAGGCTCGCGCCGGGCGAGCGGCCGGGGCCCTCCATGAGCCTGGGCGGCCGCAGGCTGGAGGAGGAGCAGCAGGTAGTCGTCCTCGACAGCCGGGGGGAGCCGGTGGCCATAGCCTACTACCGGCGCGGCGCTGCCAGGCTCCAGACCAGGCTGGGCGGCGAGCGGGAGCCCATGGAGGGCGCCCGCCGCTCCACGCTGGAGGACGCCGTCAAGGCCAACGAGTACGCGCTCTACGTCCTCGAGTCGAGGGCCAAGACGTTCCTCTCCGTCATGGCGGGCAAGCTGTCGGGCAAGCCGGTCATAGTCTCGTTCTCGGGCGGGAAGGACAGCCTCGTCTCCCTCGACCTCGCGGTGAGGGCCGGTCTCGACCCCAAGATGCTATTCAACGACACGGGCCTCGAGCTCCCCGAGACCGTCGAGACCGTGGAGAGGACCGCGAGGCGCTACGGCGTCGAGCTCCACGTGGCGTCCGCCGGCGACACGTTCTGGAGGGTGGTCGACCACTACGGGCCCCCCGGCAAGGACTACAGGTGGTGCTGCAAGGTCGTCAAGCTCGCGCCGATAGCCAGGCTCACGAAGAGGCTGTGGGGCGGCGGCGCCCTCAACGTCGTCGGGGTGAGGGCCTACGAGAGCCTGGACAGGGCGAGGAGCCCGCGCGTGTGGAGGAACAGGTGGCTGCCCTGGTTCCTCAGCGTCACGCCGATACACGAGTGGAGCCAGCTGGCCGTGTGGCTCTACGTGCTGAGGTACAGGCTGCCCTACAACCCGCTCTACGAGATGGGCTACGAGAGGATAGGCTGCTTCATGTGCCCCGCCAGCTACCTCGCCGAGTTCGCCCTCGTGCGCGAGAAGCACCCCGACCTCTGGGCCAGGTGGTGGGGGGTCCTGGAGAGGTGGAGGCGGAGGCTCGGCCTGCCGCCCGAGTGGTCCAGCCACGGGCTGTGGAGGTGGCACGGCCCGGCCGCGCAGAAGGAGAGGCTGGCCAGGAGGGTGGGCGTCAGGCTGCCCGGGTGGCGCGAGCTCCTCGGGAGGTGGGCGCGCGCCCGCCCCACCGCCTCCAGGCTCGAGGAGGGCCTCTTCGAGGTCGAGCTCGCCGAGCCCCTCAGCCCCCGCGCCCTCGAGGAGCAGGCCAGCATCCTGGCGGCCAAGCCCAGGCGCGAGGGCGGCGCCGTCGTCCTCGAGCGGCGCGGCCTCTGGAGGCTGACGTTCGACGGCAGGAGGCTGAGGCTCGAGAGCCTGGGCGGGATGAGGGGCGAGAGGCTCTGGGAGGAGGGCATGGACGCGCTCAAGCTGGCCTACAGGTGGAGCTTCTGCAGCCGCTGCCGGGCCTGCGAGACCGTGTGCCCGATGGGCGCCATCAGGGTCACCGACAGGCCCGCCGTGGACCAGGACCTGTGCGTCGCGTGCAGGGTCTGCGTCGACACCTGCCCCATAGCAGAGGTCTACGTGGAGCACGTGGTGGCCCCGCTCGTGTTCGGCGAGCCCCTGGCCTGGAAGAGGCCGGGCAAGAGGAGGATCCAGGAGGTCGTCGAGAGGGAGAAGGCGCTGCTCGGCGAGGAGGCGCCGGGGGAGGCCCCGAGGCCACCGGAGGAGGGCCTACCCCCCGGCATCTTCCAGCCCTAGGAGCTCGGCCGCGTTCTCCCTCACGATCCTCTCGACCCAGCGCTCCGGCAGCCTCAGCGAGAGGGCCGCGCCGACGAGCTCCTCCCACGTCGCCCCCGCCACGACCGGGTAGTCGCTGCCGAACAGCAGCTTCTCGGGCCCCACCTTGCGCGCCGCGTACTCCACGAGCTCCGGGTCGACCGCCGCTGTGTCGCCGTAGACGTTCGGGTACCTGCGCATCATGTCCAGCGCCTCGTGCATGTATATGCCCGGCACCAGCGCGCTGTAGGCCCCCGTGTGGGCGAGCACCACAGTCAGGTCGCGGAACCTCCTCGCGATCCTCTCGAACCTCGACGGCCTGCCGTACTCGCAGAACTCCGGGAGCTCCCAGAGCCCGGGGTCGCAGCCGGTGTGTATTATGAGGGGCAGCCCCCTCTCCTGCAGGAGCTCGGCCAGCGCCTCGAGCTTCGCCACGTCGCGGCCCTCGAGGAGCTGTATCGTCGGCAGCACCTTGAAGGCGACGGCGCCGGCGCGCGCCAGGGCCTCGGCACGGGCGAGCAGCTCGTCCGTGCCCGCGCTCGGGTCGGGGCACGCCACGGGCAGTATCCTGCCGCCAGAGCGCCTGGATATCTCTATCACCCGCTCGCTCGGCGTGATCGCGGCGCCCAGGAGCCTGGCGTGCTCCTCCAGGGCGGCCCCGGGGTCCGCGACGAGCCTCATGAGGTGCGGGGGCAGGGCCACGATGCCGGCCGAGATCGCCCCCTCCACAGCCCTCACGAGCCTGGCCGGGCTGACCAGCCTCCGGAGCCTCTCGACGCTCGCCTCGACGGCGTAGAGCAGCGCCCTGCAGACCCGCGCCCGCCCCATCTCCGAGACGAGCCTGGCGGCCGCCTCCTCCGGCGGCAGCTTGCGCGGCGAGAATATGTCGGGCGCGTGCACGTGGAAGTCTATCACGCACCCGCGCTCAGCCAACGGGGCCCCCAGCCCCCATGCCCGCCCTGACCCTGGCCAGCACGTCCGGCCTGTCCGAGGCTATAGCCTCGACCCCGGCCCCCACCAGGCCCGGCACGAGGCGGGCGTCGTTGACCGTCCAGGCGACCACCACGAGGCCGAGCCTGTGGGCCAGGGCGACCGCCCTGGCCGTGGCGAGCCTGTAGTGCGGCAGCACGATCCTCGCCCCCAGCCTCCTGGCGTCGACCGCGCGGCCCGGCGGCCTGGCGTATATCAGGCCGGCCACGAGGCCCGCCCGCGCAGCCGCGGCGACCGCCTCGTCGTGGAAGCTTATGACGGCCGCCCAGCCCCGGGCGCCGGCGCCCCTGATCGCGTCCACAACGAGCTCGGCGTCCGCGGGGTTCTTGACCTCGACGAGCACCGCCGCCCTGCCGTCCACGAAGGAGAGGGCCTCCTCGAGCGTGGGGACGGGCTCGCCCCCCACCCTCACGCGGCGCAGCTCGGCCAGCGTGGCCCTCCTCACGCTGAGGGGGACCCCGGCCACCCTCCTCAGGTCCTCGTCGTGCGACAGCACGGGCACGCCGTCGGCCGTGACCTGCACGTCAACCTCCACGGCGTCGGCGCCCGACTCGAGGCCCGCCCTTATGG
>WAQM01000122.1 GCA_015520245.1 Pyrodictiaceae archaeon | reverse complement strand
GAGGCAGGGCAAGTGGTTCTCCGGGGCGACCATGGGCTGGGGCTGGATAGCCATAGGCACGGTCATCCTCGGCTACTGGCACCCGCTGCTGGTGGCGGCGGCCGCCTACGTGGTCGGCGCGCTGTTCGTCCTGGAGCCGTTCCTCGTCGAGCTGGGCGCCCCCGTGGAGCTCGCCTACGCCACGCCCTACCTGGCGGTGATAGCAGCGCTCGCGGCCGTGACCTACGCGGCCAGGAGGAGGGGCATCAGGCCGCCGACCCAGGTCTGGCTGGAGGTCCTCGGGTAGGCGGGGGGCAGGCCCTTTACCCCAACCCGGCGCCCGTGTAGGCGGCGGCCCGGCCTTGTCGCGCCGGCCGCGCGTGTTCGTGACCCGGAGGCTCCCCGGCCCCTGCTTCGAGAGGCTCCTCCGCGAGTTCGACGCCGAGGTCTGGCCCGAGTGGAGGGAGCCCCCCTACGAGGTCCTGCTTGAGAAGGCGAGGCAGGTGGACGCGCTGGTCACGCTGCTGACCGACAGGGTCGACTGCAGGGTGATCGAGGAGGGTGCCCGCAACAGGCTGAGGATCATCGCGCAGTACGCCGTGGGCTTCGACAACATCGACGTCGAGTGCGCGACCAGGCACGGGGTCTACGTGACCAACACCCCCGGCGTGCTCACCGAGGCGGTGGCGGACCTCACGTGGGCCCTCATACTCGCGGCCGCGAGGAGGATAGTCGAGGCGGACCGCTACGTGAGGAGCGGCGAGTGGTACCGCGGCGGCACGGCCTGGCACCCGGAGCTGATGCTGGGCATGGAGCTCTCGGGGAAGGTGCTGGGGATAATAGGCTTCGGCAGGATAGGGCGCGCGGTCGCGAGGAGGGCCAGGGGCTTCAACATGAAGGTCATCTACTACGACATCGTGAGGGCCCCCGAGGAGGTGGAGAGGGAGCTGGGGGCGAGGTACGTCGACCTGGAGACCCTGCTCCGCGAGGCCGACATCGTGTCCATCCACGTGCCCCTCACGCCCGAGACGAGGCACATGATCGGGGAGCGGGAGCTCAGGATGATGAAGCGCACGGCGATACTCGTGAACACGGCGCGCGGCGCGGTGGTGGACACCGAGGCGCTCGTGAGGGCGCTCAAGGAGGGCTGGATAGCGGCGGCGGCCCTCGACGTGTTCGAGGAGGAGCCGCTGCCCCCCGACCACCCGCTCACGAAGCTGCCGAACGTGGTCCTGGCCCCCCACATAGGCAGCGCCACGCGCGAGACGAGGGAGCGCATGGCCTGCGCCGTCCTGGAGAACCTGCTGGCCTTCAGGGACGGGAGGGAGCCGCCGAACCTGGTCAACCGCGACGTGGTGAAGGTGAGGCCGCCGGGCTTCGAGGGCCCGTAGCCGGCGGCGAGGCCAGCGTAAGCACACTCCCCAACCGGTACAACGATAGCATTACAGTTTGCTCGGACACAATGAATAGTTAAAAACCTCTGCAAACCCTTACCAACCCGGCGGCCGCGCCGGCCCGCGGGGGTGCCCCCGGCGTGTCGACGTTCGAGTCGCGCAGGCTTCTCGACGAGGCGGAGAGGATCCTCAAGAGGGCCGTCGAGCTCCTCGGCTACGGCGACGACGTCTACGAGGCGCTTAGGACCCCCGAGCGCGTCATCCAGGTGAAGATCCCGGTCAGGATGGACGACGGGACGGTCAGGTACTTCATCGGGTGGAGGAGCCAGCACAACAGCGCCCTAGGCCCCTACAAGGGCGGCATAAGGTACCACCCGGCCGTGACCATGGAGGAGGTGATAGCGCTGTCGATGATGATGACGTGGAAGAACGCGCTGGCGGGCCTGCCCTACGGGGGCGGCAAGGGCGGCGTCCGCGTCGACCCCCACAAGCTGAGCCCCCGCGAGCTCGAGCAGCTGAGCCGCGGCTACATACGGGCCATAGCCAAGTACATCGGCCCGGACCTCGACATACCCGCGCCCGACGTCTACACGAACCCGCAGATCATGGCGTGGATGATGGACGAGTACTACAGGGTCACGGGGATGCACCACTACGGCGTGATAACGGGCAAGCCGGTCGAGCTCGGGGGCCTGCAGACCAGGGAGATAGCGACGGGCTTCGGCGTCGCGGTGGTGGCGAGGGAGATAGCGAAGAGGATGTGGGGCGGCATAGAGGGCAGGACGGTGGCCGTGCAGGGCTACGGCAACGCGGGCTACTACGCGGCCAAGTTCCTGCACGAGATGGGGGCCGTGGTCGTCGCGGTGAGCGACAGCAAGGGCGGCATATACAGCAGCAAGGGCCTGAACCCCGACGAGGTCAAGAGGGTCAAGGCGAGGACGGGCAGCGTGATACACTACGAGGGGGCCGAGAGGAGGATAACCAACGAGGAGCTCCTCGAGCTGGACGTCGACGTGCTGGTGCCCGCGGCGATAGAGAACGTGATAACCGAGCACAACGCGCCGCGGATAAAGGCCAAGCTCATAGTCGAGGCGGCCAACGGCCCGACAACGGCCGAGGCCGACAGGATGCTGGCGGAGAGGGGGGTCGTAGTCGTGCCCGACATACTCGCCAACGCGGGCGGCGTCGTGACGAGCCACATCGAGTGGGTCAACAACAGGATGGGCGGCTGGATAACCGAGGAGGAGGCCAGGAGGAGGCTCGAGGAGACCATGGCGAGGAACGCGGCCAAGGTGTGGGACTTCTGGCACAAGGAGTTCGACACGCAGAAGCACCCCATGAGGGACGCGGCCTACGCCCTCGCCGTCAAGAGGGTCGTCGACGCGATGAAGCTCCGGGGCCTCCTCTAGCCCCGCCTTTTTCCCCGCGGCGGCGGGGCGGGCCCCCTATACCCGGGCCCTCGCCCAGCCCGTCGCCGGGGCCCGCCCGTGCCCAGGCCCGAGGACCTGCTGAGGCTCCGGGGGGTCGGCAGGTTCCAGGTCATGGCGCTGCTCCAGGCCGCCCGCTACTACGTGCTCACCGGCGACGAGGAGAAGGCCAAGAGCTGGGGCCTCAACAGGGCGATCTTCTACGCCTGGGCGAAGCACTACGGGCCCCACGCCCAGCCCCACAGGAGGGCGTGGAGGCTGGACCGCCTGGTGCGCGAGGGGGGCGCGGCGCGGGCCGAGGGCAGGCGCTGCCCCGAGGGCATGGAGCGGGTGCTGGGGGAGTGCGTCCAGCGGGGGCCCCGCGGCTACTTCGCCTTCGGCGGGGAGGAGCAGACGCCGCGCGACTTCGACAGGGAGGTCGTGACGAAGCTGCGCGGCCTCGTCGACTGGGAGCGCGCGTGGAGGGCGGCCGTCGAGTACGTCAGGTCGTTCCCCGAGGAGGTCCTCAGGGACCCCCAGAGGTTCTTCAGGTACGTCTACGAGCCCGTGCGCGACACGTTCTTCGTGAAGCT
>WAQM01000121.1 GCA_015520245.1 Pyrodictiaceae archaeon | reverse complement strand
GTGTGGCGGCCTCGACGCTGTCTTCATCGCCACGCTCGACCCGGACGCCGCGCAGCTGGCCGCCGAGGCGGTGGGGCCCGAGGGCACGATACTGCTCCACCCGGCGTACTCGTACGTGAGGCCGCCACACACGGTGAAGGGGCTGGTGAAGCTCCTGACGAGCTTCCCCGGTGGCGCCGGCGTGACCTACGCGAAGAGGCTGGGCGACGACGTGGTGGAGAAGCTGGCGGCCACCGTGCGCGGCCTCGGGGAGCCGGGCGCCCCCAGGCCGAAGCCCTTCACCGTCTACCTCCTCGAAGATCAGCTATAGCCTCCCCGATCCTCCTGACCCCCTCCCTTATCTCGTCAACGCTCGGGTAGCTGAAGTTAAGCCTCATGGTGTTGTGCCCGCCACCGGTGGCGTAGAAGGCGTCGCCCGGGACGAAGGCCACGCCCCTCTCTATCGCCCTCTCGAGCAGCTTCCTGGCGTTGATGTCCTCGGGGAGCCAGACCCAGACGAAGAGGCCGCCTATGGGCCTGGTCCACCTGCTGCCCTCCGGCATGTGCTCCTCGAGGGCCTCGAGCATGGCGTCCCTCTTCTCCCTGTAGACCGAGCGGAGGGCGTCGAAGCGGCGCTCGACAGCCCCGCTGTCGAGCAGCCTCGCGACCACGTACTGGTTGAGCGTGGGTGCGTGCAGGTCCACGGCCTGCCTCACGAGCTCGAACCTCGAGATGAGCTCGTCGTGGGCGAGGATCCACCCTATCCTGAGGCCGGGCGCCATTATCTTGCTGACGGTGCTGGTGTAGATGACGCGCCCGCTCCTGTCCAGCGTCTTCAGCGGCGTGTACCTCATCTCCTCGAACGTTATGAAGCTGTAGGGGTCGTCCTCGACGACGAGGAGGTCGTACTCCTCCGCCAGCTCCAGCAGGTGCTTCCTGCGGTCGTCGGGCATCGTGGACCCGGCCGGGTTGTGGCACGTAGGCACGGTGTACACCAGCTTGACCCTGAGCCCCTCCGCGCGCGCCCTTCTGAGCACCCTCTCCAGCTCGTCGGTGACCATCCCGTTCTCGTCGAGCGGTACGGTGAGGAACCTCGCGTCGTAGTGGCGGAAGGCGTTGAGCGCGCCGAGGTACGAGGGCGCCTCCACGACGACGTAGTCGCCCGGGTCGATGAGGGTCTTCGCGACGAGGTACAGCGCCTCCTGGCTCCCCACGGTGGCTATAACGTCGTCCCAGCCCCTCACCGCCACCCCGTGGCGCTGAAGGAACCTCTTGACCGCGTCTATGAACTCGGGCACGCCCCGGCTCGGGGAGTACTGGAGCGCCTTCTCGCCCAGCTCGAGGGCGACCTGGCGGGCGGCCTCAGCGATCTCCTCGCGAGGGAACAGCCGGGGGTCGGGCAGCCCCCCGGCCAGGCTTATGATGCGCCGCTTCTGGGTCAGCTTGAGGAGCTCCCTGATCTCGGAGGCCCTTATGGACGCAGCCTTCGAGGAGATGAAGCGCGAGTAGTCTATCCCCATCACGCAGCACCTAGGGCGGCCCTCGCCTCGGCTTGGGGCGCGCTGGACGGCTAAACCCTTTTACTAAGCGGTGTTCTTACCGCACACGCGCCGCCATGGTGCGCGTGGCCCGGCATGTAAACTCGCTGCTCGAGGTCAACACGTACCTCGTCTACGGCGACTCGGGGGAGGCCGTGCTGATAGACCCGGGCAGCGACGTCGGGGGCTACCTGGGGCTCGCGCGGTCGCTGGGCGTCCGCGTCGCGGTGATAGCCGCCACGCACCTCCACCCCGACCACGTGGCGGGGCTCAGGACGTCGGCCGAGCTGACCGGCGCGCCGGTCGCGTACTGCCCCGAGGACCTGCCCGCGTGGCGGGCCCTCCTGAGGCTCGCGCGGGCCTGGGGGCTCCCGGTGGAGGAGGAGCGGCTGCCGGAGCCGGACCTCGACCTCTGCGGGCCAGCGGAGCTCGTGGTCGGCGGGGTGAGGCTCGTGGCGCTGAGGGCGCCCGGCCACAGCCCCGGCAGTGTCGTGCTCTACGAGCCCGTGGCGCGCGCCGCCTTCACCGGCGACGTGATCTTCATGGGCGGGGTCGGGCGCGTCGACTTCCCCTACTCGGACCCGGAGGCGATGGCCGAGACCCTGGCCAGGCTCAGGAGGCTCCTGCCGCCCGAGGCCGAGCTGCACCCGGGTCACGGCCCCTCCACGGTGATGGAGAGGGAGCTGCTCCTCAACCCGTTCCTGGCCGGCGAGCCGGAGCCCGGGGGCTGACGGGAGAGAGCAGCGAGGAGGCGGCGACGGTGTAGGCGGCCGCGCAGACCCTGTCTCT
>WAQM01000120.1 GCA_015520245.1 Pyrodictiaceae archaeon | reverse complement strand
GCTATGGCCGGGTCGGGCCGCCGCCTACCTCACACGGCTGGTCCATCCCTCCCCCTCCCAACTAGGGTCAGAGGGCGCTCCGTCCTCAAGGCTGTATAGGGGAGCGTAAACGAGGATGGCCCCTGACCCCAAGATGCACGCGGGAGGGAATCGGATCGGATGGTGGACTGAAGGCCGGGAGACCCGTGTTCATCGCCCCCGCGCTGGGGGCCTCGCACGGGCGTCGCGGGCCAGCATGACTCACGCACAGGCCCGGCTAAATAGAGGTGGCGGCTCAGCCGAAATCCGAGTCCTCACCGCTTCGGCCTAGGGTACGTCATCAGCGCCTAGGTGCGCGCCATGTAGGCCTCAGGCTGGTCCAGTATTTTCTCCGCCTCGGCGCCTCCCGGCGGCCTCCCGACCCTCACCTCCACGTGGTGGAGGTCCCTCAGCTCGGCCGCGAAGGGCTCCAGCTGGGGGTCGACGTACAGCGTATGCGTCGTGACCCTCTCGCTGAGCTTGATGCCGCGCCTCCTCTTCCAGGACCACACGGCGCTGTTCAGCCTCACGAGGGCGTCCATGTCCTCGGCCCGGCCCCGCGTCGGCACGGGCTCGGGGAACGGCTGAACGTGGACGCTCACGCCGTAGAGCCTCCTGTACAGCGCGTCGGTCACGAACGGCATTATCGGGGCGAGCATTCTGAGCACGGCGTCGAGGACCAGGTGGAGCGTGTACCACGCGCCCTTTTGCTCCTCTGGCGCGTAGGCGCCCTCGCGGTTGTAGGCCCTACTCTTCACCATCTCCACGTAGTGGGAGGCGAAGACATTCCACGCGAACTCGTAGATCAGCGTGGCCGGGGTGTAGACGTCGAGCTCCTCGCCGTAGGCCTTGTCCACCCTCCTCACGACGTCGTTGAGCTTGGCCAGCAGCGCCTCGTCGATGGGTCTGAGCTTGTACCCGCCCTCGGGCCTCGGGAACGCTGAGACGAAGCGAGCGAGGTTCCACAGCTTGGTGGCGAAGAGCTGCCCCGTCCTGATTAGCTGCTCGCTGAAGCGGTAGTCGTCGCCCAGCTTCGCGGCGGCCGCCGCCCAGAAGCGGAACGCGTCGGCGCCGTACCTCTCAATGTACGGCTCGGGGTCGATGACGTTGCCCAGGCTCTTATGCATGGCCCTGCCCTGCGGGTCCAGGCCCATGCCGGTTATGCGTACCCACCGGAAGGCGGGCTTGCCTAGCAGCAGGTAGACCCTCAACAAGCTGAAGTACAACCAGGTCCGTATTATGTCGACGCCCTGCGGCCTAAGCGTGTAGGGCAGCGGCTCGTCGCGCGGGAAGGCCCGGCTGAAGAGCTCGTCGTTCCTGAGGTACCCGGAGACGTAGAGGACGCTGATGCTGGAGTCGAACCAGGTGTCGAAGACCCTCGTCTCGCCCTCGAGCTCCGAGGCGGGCGCCCCGCAGTGGGGGCAGCGGTCGAACGGCGGCTTCTCGAGCCAGGGCCGGTAGTAGCGGCCCGGCTCGGGCACCGCGTACTTACCGCACCTCTTACATCTCCACAGCGGTATCTCGGTGCCGTAGAATCTCGTCCTCGAGATCGGCCAGTCCATCTTCAGGCCGTCGATCCAGTCGAGGAGCTTCTTGCGGTGCTTCTCGGGCTTGATCACCATGGACTCGGCGAGCCTCTTAAGCTGCTCGCGGAACTCGAGCTGCCTAAGGAAGAACTCGCGCACGTGTACTATCTCGACCGGCGTCTTGCACCTCCAGCACACCGGCACACTGTGCACGACCCTCTCCTCGCGCTCCACGAGCCCCCTCGCGCGCAGCAGCTCGACGATCCTACGCCTGGCCTCGCGCACGCTGAGGCCCTCGAGGGGCCCGCCGTCGCGTATCCTACCGTCCTGGGTCACTATCACGCGCGGCTCGAGCCCTAGGTCGTTGATCATCATCACGTCGGTCCAGTCGCCGTAGCTGCAGACCATTACGAGGCCCGTGCCGAACTCGGGGTCGACCGCCGGGTGCTCCAGGATGGGCACCTCGTAGCCGTAGATGGGCACGACGGCGTGTAGGCCCCGGAGCCTCTTATACCTCGGGTCCTCGGGGTTGTACGCTACGGCCCTGGCGGCCCCTATGAGCTCGGGCCTCGTGGTGGCTATGACTATGGTCTCGCCCGTCTCCTTGACCTTCCACCTAATGTAGTAGAGCCTGCCCTCCTCCTCCTTGTGCTCGATCTCGGCCTCGCTCAAGCTCGTCCTGCAGCGCGGGCACCAGGTCACGGGCTTCTCGGCCTCGTAGACCAAGCCGCGCTTCCACATCTCTATAAACGTCGCCTGGGTCAGCCTGCGGTACTCGGGGCTGTCGGTACCTTCCCTCCAGTAGGTGAAGGTGCAGCCCAGCCTCTTCCATATCCTCACCAGCTCGGCCTCGACGGCGTCGAGCTCCTTCTTGCATAGCTCCAGGAACTTGAGCCTGCCCTCGACGGTCCTCGCTACCTCGTGAGCCAATATGCCGTACTTCTTCTCTACGGCCACCTCAACCGGCAGGCCGTTGCGGTCGGCGTACCACGGCACGAGCACATTCCAGCCCTTCATCCTGAAGTAGCGCGCTATCATGTCGATCTGGGCGTAGTGGGCGGCGCCGCCGACGTGCCACTTGCCGCTAGGGTAGGGCGGCGGCGTGTCTATGACGAGCAGCGGCCTCGATCTGTCGTAGCGGAACTCGTAGAACCCCTCCCTCTCCCACGCTCTGAGCAGCTCCAGCTCGAGCGACTTGTCCCAGCGCTTCTCCTTGATGCGGGGTTCAAGGGGCTGGCTTGACAATAATTCCGCACCCAGGCGCTGGGGGTCGGTGGCCTGGTAAAAACCCTGTCAGGCCGCCAGCGCAGCGGCTACCTCGCCTAGCCACGGCACCAGACCCAGCACGAACGTGAGCGCGCCGAGGGCTAGGGAGGCGAGCCCGCGGAGCGTGTAGACCGGCGTGCCGCCCTCGCCCATGAACAGCGCGCTGATCATCCTCGCGTAGTAGTAGGCGCCGATGGCGAAGTTGACTGCCATCACGATGGCGAGCAATGGTGAGTGCGGGGCTAGGGCCAGTACTATGTAAAGCTTGCCCCAGAAGCCCAGCGACGGCGGGGCCCCAAGCAGGGAGGCGAGCCCCAGCGCCATCCCCGCCGTGGCAAGAGGCTCGCGCCCCCACGAGCCCTTCAGCTCCTCCCAGGTGCGGGCAGCAACGGCGTCGAGCGCCAGGAAGGCGGCTGGCTTGGAGAGTATGTAGCCAAGTGTGTGGAGCGCCAGGCCGGTCAGGGCGAGCCTCGCGGCCTCGCCGCCCAGCGTTAGGGCGAACAGCCCCGCTACGAGGTAGCCCGCCTGGGCGACCGAGCTGTACGCCAGCACGAGCTGGGGCCTGTCGCTGGCCGCCGCGGCCACGTTGCCGTACGTCATCGTCACCGCAGCCAGCGACGCTAGCAGGGCCAGGAGCTCCGGGGTCGCGGGCGCGTTGAGGAGCACCTTAACGGCCAGGATCACGGCTACGGCCTTGGCCGCGGCCGACGCCATGGCCACCAGCAGCGGCCGGGCGTTACCGTAGACGTCGGGGACCCACCCGTGCCAGGGCACAGCGCCTATCTTGAAGCCCGCGGAGGCGAGCACCATCGCGGCCGCCGCGAGGGCGAAGACGCCCTCCGTGGCTGGCCTGAGCAGCATGCTACCGCTGCCCGCGAACATGAAGCCCAGGCCTGCGACGAGGACCAGCGAGGCCACGCCGCCCAGCATCGCGTACTTGGTCGCGGCCTCGGCCGACACGCCATCCTTAGCCAAGGCGATGAGTATGTAGGTCGCAGCAGCGGCAAGTATCCACCCCGCGTAGAGCGTCACGAGGTCACCGGCGGCCGCGAGCACCAGGACTCCTAGTACGGCGAGACAGGCAACGGCGGGTACGGCCTCGGCCCAGCCCCATCTACTGTATACTTCGTAGCCTCCCAGGACGGCCAACATCATGGCGACTGCTGCGCCAGCTAGCAATAGGGCGGAGAAGCTGTCGAAGACCCCGAACCCGAGCACGGTCCTGCCCGGCTGGATGAGCGCAGCGTAGATGGCCGCTAAGCCCACGTAGCCAAGGCTAAGCGCAGCAGCTGCAAGGCTTGGCAGCCTGCCAGCTAGGGGGGCCGCGAGCCCGGCGGCGGCCAAGAGCGCGAACCCGGAGATCACCACGAGCTCGGGGCTCATGGCCACCCACCCGCGTAAGCGGCCACGACGAGCGCGGTGAGGAGCCCGAGCAGCATGTAGGCGACGTAGGCCGGGAGCGAGCCCTGGTGGAGCGAGCGCGCAGCGAGGCCGGTCTCCACGGCAGCCCTTGGCACGCTAATGTGGTAGAAGCGGTCCACGGCAGCTTCGACCGCGCTGCGGAGGAGCTGGGCCAGCGTGGCGCCCGGGTACACCAGCGCCCGGTAGATGGCAGCGTTAACGTACCACCTGTCGTAGAGAAAGCCATGGAGCGTCCTTAGCACGGCGCTGCGCTCAATGAGCGTCCACGGTCTGAGGCCAGCTAGGTAGGACGCCCCCACGACCGCCCCACCGCTGGCGGCGAGGGTGCCAATAGCCAGCCCCAGGGGGTCGAGCTTGGGGTGGACGCCGAAGCCCTCAGCGAGCGCCGGTTCGACGGCCCAGTACCACGCTGCGCCCAGCGCGAGGCTCGCTAGCCCTAACGCTAGGTAAGCACCCTTCATCAGCCAGCCGGGCTCGTGACCGTGGGCGCGCCTCCCCAGGGGCTTCTCGGAGAACACGTAGGTGATCATGCGCGTGGTATAGGCGGCCGTTAGGAACGCCGTGACGAGGGCCAGCGCAGCGTAGTGAGGGCCGGCGAGCTTGAGCACGTACACCACGGCATCCTTGCTCCACCAGCCGGAGAAGGGCGGCACGGCAGCCAGGCTGAGGCCGGCCATGAGCGTCGCCAGGAAGGTTAACGGCATGGAGCCCGCGAGCCCGCCCATGTCGGTGATGTAGCGTGAGTGGACAGCGTGGATTAAGGCCCCAGCGGCCAGGAACAGTGCAGCCTTGAACACCGCATGCGAAACTAGGTGAGCGAAACCGGAGTAGACCCCGAGCTGCGCGGCCTCAAGCTGCTGGGAGGCCAGCGCGTAGAGCGACGCGGCGAAGACGGCTGCGAACATGTAGGACAGCTGGCTGGCGGTGGAGTAGGCGAGGATCAGCTTGAGCTCCCGCGCGACAAGCGCCATGGTCGCGAGCGCGAAGGCGGTGATGAGGACCAGCCAGAGCAGGGCGTCTAGGAACGCCCCGAGCTGCGCAGCAAGCCCGGTCGCTACCGCGGCTGACACGAGCCACGGGGTGAAGCGGAGCGCGTAGTAGACCCCGGCCTTGACCATGGTGGCGGCGTGGATCAGCGCCGAGACCGGAGCCGGGCCTGTCATGGCCGTCACGAGCCATTCGTGGAAGGGCATCTGCGCGCTCTTGGCTAGGGCGCCGACGTAGAACGCAAACAGGAATGGTAGTAGGGCGCCGGCGGCCTGTGCGGCACCCAGGACCCTCTCGAAGCCGCCCGCTTCAGGCTCGAGCACGTCCATGAGCGTGGTGCCGACCACGGCGTGTATGAAGCCTATAGCCACGAGCATCGCCGCGTCAGCGAACTTGGTGAAGGTTATGGCTCTAATTCCGCTATGCGTCGGTGGCGACCACATTGGCACGCCCAGGGCTCTACGGCCCGGGTCACCGACCCAGTCGGTCTCGCGGTCGTCGTGGTAGAAGCTTATGAGCGCGTAGCTGGCAAGACCCGTGCCCTCCCAGCCGACCAGCAGGGTGTAAAGGTCGTTAGCGTAGACCAGCGTCTGCATGCTACCCACGAAGAAGCAGAAGAAGAACCAGTAGCGTGGGGCCCCCCACGACCCGATGTACTCGACGCTGTAGATGCCGATGATGAGTGAGAGGACGGCCACGAGGGCGCCCATCGCGAGGGCTAGGAAGTCCGCGCGGAGGGAAAACGCGACGTTGAAGCTGGGCAGCCAGTAGACGGTAAAGGGCTCAGCGCCCTCGGGCCCTACCAGCACGAGCGCGACGACGCTGGAGAAGGCCGACACGGCTAGGCCGGCTACGCCGGTCCACGCGACGACGGGAGCTGGGGCCCGGTGAAGCAGCAGTACCAGTAGGGCTGCGATGTAGGGGGCCAGCACAGCGTTCAGTACGTAACCGCCTACCTCGACGCTCACCCAGCCCCACCCCCTGCTGCGGCTATCGCGCCTACGACGGCCCTAACAGGGCCCGCGAGGGGCTCGGGGAACAGGAACAGCACGACACCAGCGAGCGCGAGGAAGAGGGTGGGACCGGCCATGCTCGAGGGCTCAGCTGACACGCGGGAGGCCGCCGGCCCCGGCCTCCCGAGGAACACACGCCTAAAGCCCACGAAGCAGTAGACGGCGCTTACTGCAACGGCGACCATGAAGGCGGCGAGGCTGGCCGTGAAGAAGACGCCACCCTCGGAGTAGCCCCACTCGGCCAGCCCGCGTGCGATCAGATACTCGCTAAGGAGGCCGAGCGTCGGCGGTATCCCAGTCAAGTACAGGAACCCGGTGAGGGCGGCGGCGGCCGTGTAGGGGAGGCGGGATGCGAGCCCGCCCATCTCGTTCATGTCCCTGGTGTGTGCTGCGACTATCAGCACGCCCGCGGCCGCGAAGAGCGCAGCCTTACCGTAGGCGTGAGACACGTAATGGAGCACGGCGCCCGAGAGGCCGGCGTAGTTGCCGGTTGCGAGGCCCAACATCAGGTAGCCCATCTGGGATACGCTGCTGTAGGCGAGGAACCGCTTAATGTCGGTCTGCGTGAGCGCCATCAGCCCACCGTAAATCATGGTCGCGAGGGCCCAGGCGAGCAGGAGCGGCGAGGCAGCGGTCCATAGGGTGGGATAGAAGGCCAGCCCGATCCTTAGCAGGCCGTAGGCCCCTAGCCCGATTAGCAGCGGTGAGAGGAGGGCCGATATCGGGGTGGGCGCCTCGGCGTGCGCGTAGGGGAGCCACACGTGGAGCCCGAGCAGCGCCATCTTGATGCCCAGCCCTAGCACCAGCAGCGTGAACGTCAGGTACGCTAGCTGCTCACCGAGCTGCCGCTCGACCGCCACGATGTACCCCACGCCGGGCGCGTAGATGTTGAAGACGCCGGTCGCGAGCCCGATTATCAGCACGGCCACCAGGAAGAGCGCGGCGCCCGCGTGGGTCCACACCATGTAGAGCAGCCCGATGCGCACCCGCTCGCCGTAGCCGTACAGGACTATGAGCAGGAAGCTCGGTATGAGCGTCAGCTCCAGGAACAGGTAGAACAGGACGGTGTTAATCGAGTACACGGCGCCCAGCATGCCGGCCGTAAACAGCTGGTACAGTAAGAAGTAGACGCCCCACCTCGGGACGGCGCCTAGCTCGCCGAAGCGATGCTCCATGTACCGGTACGAGTAGATCGCCACGCCCATGGAGACGGTCGCTATGGCAATAGCGTAAGCGAGGGACACGCCGTCTACCATCAACCCGAAGACGCCGAGGCCGGGCACCTCGGCGTACCACGGGTCCACGACGACCGCTGGAGCGTCGACCGAATAGACCAGGGGCGCCAGGAGGATGAGCGAGGTCAGTACGAGAGCCCAGCTGAACCCGGCGAGGAGCGCGGCCGATCTACCGCTCGCAACTAGGCACGCGGCGCCGGCGACCACCGGCGCCAGTACGGTCGTCCACAGCAGCGGGGCACCGAGCATTAGCTCGGCCACGGCTCACCCCCGTAGCTCCCTAACCTTATCAACCATCACGGAACCTTTAACCCGGTAAGTTAAAAGTATAATCGCTGCTAGAACCGCTACCTCCACCGCGGTTAGGACTATCGCGGCGAGCACTAGCAGGCCGGCCTCGGCCGCCTCGAAGCCCTTGGAGTAGGCGTGGAGCGCGAGCACCAGCACCAGCAGGAGCACGCCGTTGAAGGCGACCTCGACCGATGCGAGCATGCGCAGTAGGTTCCTCGATGTCAGCACCGAGTACAGGCCGTAGGCGAGGAGCGCAATGCCGCTCACTACAGCCGCCTCGGCGATCACGTGCCATCACCCCGCCTCGCGACGGCTACTGCCTCGATCAGTATCGAGACTAGGGCGACGAGCACGGCGACGAGCCCGAACCAGTAGTCGGTCACGAGCCTTGCCGCGGCCTCCGCCCACGCCTCGGCCGGTAACGGGCGGAGGGGCGTGCCGGCGACGGCTAGCACGACCGGGCCGCCGACCACTAGCGCGGTGATGGCGGCCGCCACCGCGGCCTCGGGCTTATGCCTCACGCTGGGGCCGGGCTCCTCGCCCACCATCGCCATAGTGAGCAGTAAGAACGCGACGGCAGCGCCGACGTACATGACCGCGTGGAAGGCGGCCAGGTAGGCGAACCCGAGGAGAGCCATGTGGCAGGCGACAGCGATGCCAATGAAGGCCAGCAGTAGCACGGCGTAGAACGTGCGGCGCGTCAGCGTAAACAGCGCCCCAAGCCCCACTAGAGAGGCCGTGATGGCGATAGAGGCGGCCGCGAACGCTGGCGCGGCCGTGTCAGCTGCGGCGTAGCCGCTCATAGCGTAGCCCCACCTCCTCGTCGAATACAGCCCTCACGAGGTTGGGGGACCGCGACCTCGCGCTCTGCTCTTCAATGAGCCTCCTGGAGAACTCGGCCCACTCAACGGGGTCCAGCACCATGCTATCGAGCTCGTAGTAGGCCTTGTCGTGTATCTTCGTGTGCTCCAGTGCGTTGACGGGGCACACGTCGACGCAAAAGCCGCAGAATATGCAGCGGGTCATGTCGTAGCCGGGCCGCATCCTCTTATCGCCAGGCACTTTGTACATCTTGATGGCCCTGGCGGGGCATATGCGAGCGCACAGCCCGCAGCCCACGCACCTCTCATAGCGGTAAGCTATGACGCCCCGGTAGCCCTCGGGGAGCTCCTCAACGACGTCCGGGTACATCAGCGTCATCGGGGGCTTAAGCGCCCTGCTTAGGGCGGCAGCTATCGCCTCGAGGTGAGCGCGCACCGGGTTGGGTGCCCGCCTCCTCTCAGCCTCGCCCACGGCGCTCAACCTCCCAGGTAATACGCGATGAGGGCTGAGACGAGGATGGAGACCACGGCCAGGGGGAACAGCTTAGACCATAAGGCGTCAAGAGCGTGGTCGAGCCGCAGCCTGCCGTAGACGCCTCGCAGGAACACCGCGGCCGCCATGACGGCGAGGGCCTTAACGTAAAGCACCAGCGAGCCAGCTAACGGGTCGTTGAAGGGTAGCCAGCCGCCTAGGAAGAGGTTCGCGTAGAGCAGGGACAGGGCATAGAGCTTAACATAGTCGAGCCCCATGACGACGCCGTACGCCACCCCGCTGTACTCGGTGTAAGGACCGTGAACGATCTCCTGCTCGCCCATCACTATGTCGAAGGGTATCCGATCGGTTGCCGCCATCATCGCCACGAAGAACAGGAGGGCGGCTAGCGGGTTAAGGGCCAAGCCCACCACGCCGAGCCTCGCCTGCGCCTCCACCGCGGCCACGAGGTCGAGCGTCCCATACATCACCGCGGCGGCTAGGGCTGACATGAACAGGAGCGGTTCGTAGCTAGCCGTGAGCAGGGCCTCCCTCGCCGACCCCAACACGGCGAACTTGTTGTTCGACGCCCACCCCATGAGCAGCACGAGCGGCGGCGTGAGCGAGAGCGCGGCCAACGCCACGAGAAGGCTGTAATCGGTTTTGAAGCCCACGACGCCGGGCCCGCCAGGTATGACGGCGAACGCCGCGGCTGTGAACGCAAGGGCGAGTGCCGGCGCCAGCAGGAACCCCCTGCCGGCCGTGAGGGGTACTATGACCTCCTGGAAGAAGAAGCGCATCCCGTCCGCCACGAGCTGTAGCGCACCGTGCACCCTCGGAGCCACGTAGTATGGCCCAACCCTCATCTGCACCCTAGCTGCGATCTTCCTCTCGAGCCATATCACCAGCAGGACCGTAACCAAGGCTGTCGCCAGACCGGGGTACAGCAGGGGTGCCAGCACAGCCGGCGTGAGCACGCGCTCCAGCAGCGGGACCGCGTCGATCAAGGCCCTCACCTGTCAGCCTCGGGCGGGAAGTAGTCGAGGCTCGCGTAGATCGCGGGCAGGTCCATGAACCGGTGGCCCACCGGCAGCACCATGAAGAGCACTGCGTTGCGGAAGCTAGGGGACACCACCCTGACCCGGTAGGGCTTATCGGTACCGTCCGAGACGACGTAGTACACGATCTCGCCGCGCCCGGCTTCGGCCCTCGACAGCGCCTCGCCGGGCGGGGGCCGGAGATTCACGTAGGCGGCTGGTAGCTTGACCCTCCCCGTGCTCTCCACGAGCTTTCTGAGCGCGGGCGGCAGCATCTTCAGGTAGCGCTCGGCCATTACGGGACCCTCCGGCAGCTGGCGGAGCGCCTGCTCGATGAGGTCGAGGCTGGTCTCGATCTCCTTGAGCCTCACCCAGATCCTCTCGAGGGAGTCGCCGTACTCTCCGACCACGGGCTCGAACTCCAGCTCACCGTAGGCGGCGTATCCGAGCATGCGGGCGTCGTAGCGCACGCCGCTGGCGCGAAGGTTAGGGCCGACGACGCCCAGGCTCTTAGCCTTAGCGCGCTCGAGGACCCCCACCCCTTCGAGTCTCGACCTCACGACTGGGTTGCGTAGGAAGATCTTGTCGTACTCCTTCAGCCTCCTCAGCATGTACCTCTTCGCCTTCGCGAAGGCATCGGTGAAACCCTGCGGCAGGTCGCGCCTCACGCCGCCGGGCACGACGTAGGTGTGCGTGAGCCTGGCGCCGGTCAGCATCTCGGCCAGGGTGAGAAATACTTCGCGGTCGCCGAACGCCCACATGTACATCGTCGAGTGGTTGAGGAAGATGCCGCCTATGCCGAGCCCGTAGAGGTGGCTCGCGATCCTGTTCAGCTCGCACAGGATGGTCCTAAGGTACCTGGCTCGGGGCGGCGGCTCGACCCCTAGCAGGGCCTCATATGCCTGCACGAGGGCGAGCGTGATGTTGCACGAGTCTATGATTGTCATGCGCTCGAAGATCGGTATCGTCTTTACGTACTCCCTCGTCTCGGCCAGCTTCTCCATGGTCCTGTGGACCCAGCCTATGTCGGGATCCACCTTGACCACGACGTCGCCGTCGAGGTAGACCACGAGCCTCATGTGCCCCGAGGCGGGGTGCTGCGGGCCT
The DNA here is from genome assembly GCA_015520245.1 of Pyrodictiaceae archaeon. Classification (GTDB taxonomy): domain Archaea; phylum Thermoproteota; class Thermoprotei_A; order Sulfolobales; family Pyrodictiaceae; genus WAQM01. The sequence continues at coordinate 438 of WAQM01000120.1, read as the reverse complement.
ATGAAGAGCTCGACGACCCGGAGCCCCTCCTCCACGCCGATCTGCCTTGCCCTGATCGCTGGGCTGCCTGCGTCAATGGCCATTGCGGCCAGCCTCGTGGCCTTCAGCGAATGGGTCCGCCTGCCTAACCGAGTCTAGGAGAGATAAAAACGCTAAGCCCGGGCCTCAACCGGTTTGGAGCCCCGGGTGCTTGGGTTGGGGAGCGGCGCTAATATCGAGCAGCTAAGGAGGGTCCTCGCCGACCTCGCGGAGAAGGTCGAGGCGAGGACCAATTTCGTAGCCGTCGTGGTTAAGCCCGAGAGGCTGCTCGATGCGGCCAGGAGGCTCAAGGAGCTCGGCTTCGACAGGTTGCTCGCGGTGACGGCGATCGACGAGCCGGAGAGGCGGAGGATCCGCGTGGTCTACCATGTTGAGAGCTTCGAGCAACCAGGGCGCGTT
>WAQM01000119.1 GCA_015520245.1 Pyrodictiaceae archaeon | reverse complement strand
GTGAAGCACCACTTCTCGAGGCTCAGCAGGCTGGAGCGGGAGGAGCTGGACCGCCTCTTCTCCTTCCTCTCGTCGCGGGGCGTGAGGGTCACGGTGGTGAGGGGGAACCACGACAACTTCCTGCCCCCGGTGGCGAGGAGGCACGGCGTGGAGATCGTCGAGGAGCTGAGGGAGCGGGGGGTCCTGGTGGTCCACGGCCACAGGCCGCTCGGCGAGCGGGCGCGCGGCGCCGAGGTGGTCGTCATGGGTCACGAGCACCCGAGCATAAGGCTGAGGGACAGGCTCGGCTACGTGGCGAAGCTCCAGTGCTTCCTCTCCGGGGTCCACGGGCCCAGCGGCGCCAGGCTCGTGGTGCTCCCGGCGGTCGGCCAGTACCAGACGGGGACCACGGTCTCGCTGAGCCCCTCCACCTACCTCTCCCCGGTGCTGAGGAGCGAGGTCGACCTGGCGAGGCTCAGGCCCTACGTCCTCGCCGAGGAGCTGGGGGTGCTGGAGTTCCCGGAGCTCGGGGTCCTCGAGGACCTGCTCGCCGAGGTCGAGGTGTAGGCGGGCCGAGACCTAATAAGCCGTCCCTCGGCCCGGCCGCCGCCGGGGTCGTGCGTGGCCGAGGGCTTCGAGCGCCGGGTCGAGGAGTGGAGGTCGCTGCTGGCCAGGCTCAGGGGCGCCGGGGTCGAGCCCTACCCCCACGGGTTCCGCGTCGACTACCCGGTGTCGCTGCTCGGCCTGCTGAGGCGCCGCCGCCAGCTCGACGGCCTCGTCGGGGCCCGGGTGTCGACGGCGGGCAGGCTCGTGGCGAGGAGGGAGCACGGCACGGTCGTCTTCCTGGAGCTCGAGGAGGCCGGGGAGAGGATGCAGGTGCTGGTGAGGAGGGACGGCAGGGCCTACTCCATGCTTGAGCCGGTCTGGCTCGGCGACGTCGTCGGCGTGGTCGGCACGCTGGTGAAGACCGCGCGCGGCGACTACGCCGTCGAGGCGGAGGAGGTGGTGCTGCTCGCCAAGTCCATGGTGCCCCTCGACCCGCGCTCGAGGCCCGAGAGGGCCTCGAGGACCATGAGGCTCGTCCTGGACCCCGGCCTCCGCCACTCGGTGCTGGTGAGGGGCCTCGTCGTCCAGTACACCAGGGAGTTCATGTGGGGCCGCGGCTTCGTCGAGATACCGACGCCCGTGCTGCAGCCCGTCTACGGCGGCGCCGCGGCCAGGCCCTTCACCACCCACGTCTACGCGCTCGACCGCGACTGGTACCTGCGGGTGAGCCCCGAGCTCTACCTCAAGAGGCTGCTGATAGCCGGGTTCCCCAAGGTGTTCGAGGTCGGGCCGCAGTTCAGGAACGAGGACATAGACCCCACCCACCACCCCGAGTTCATAACCATGGAGGCCTACCAGGCGTGGGCGGACTACCGCGACATGATGGGGCTCCTCGAGAGCCTGGTCCACGAGGTTACGGTGAGGCTGCTGGGCAGCCCCGTCATCACGTGGAGGGGGAGGAAGGCGAACGTGATGCCCCCGTGGAGGAGGGTGACGCTCTACGACGCGCTGCGGGAGTACGCCGGCATAGACCCGGACTCGGTGAGGGACGAGGACCTCAAGGAGATGGTCAGGAGGCTCGAGATCAGGATGAAGACGTGGAGCCGGGGCGTCGCCCTCGTCAAGATCTTCGAGAAGCTGGTCGAGCCCAAGCTGGTGGAGCCCACGATAGTGATGGACTACCCGTGGGAGTCGACGCCGCTCTGCAAGAGGCACCGCGAGAACCCCGAGCTCGTGGAGAGGTTCGAGGCGTTCATCCACGGGGTGGAGATAGCGAACGCGTACACGGAGCTGAACGACCCGGTCGAGCAGTACGAGAGGTTCAGGGAGGAGCAGAGGCTGTACGACCAGGCGGAGGCCCACCCGCTGGACTGGGAGTTCGTCGAGGACATGGCCCTCGGGATGCCCCCGGCCGGCGGCATAGGGGTGGGCCTGGACAGGCTCGCCATGATGCTCGCGGGCGCGGAGTCGATAAGGGACGTGATAGCGTTCCCCATGCCGCTGCCGCGCTAGGGGGCGGCCCTCGCCAGCGCCTTCCCGACCCTCGCGAGGAACGCGTGGCTCGCCCGCCCGGGGGCGGGGCCGACGAGGGGCTCGGAGTCGGCGTCGGGGTCTACGGGGAGGCCGAGCCACGCGAGCGCGGTGGCGGCCACGGCGGCAGTG
>WAQM01000118.1 GCA_015520245.1 Pyrodictiaceae archaeon | reverse complement strand
GGCGACCAGCACCACCTGCGTGATGCCTATGGGCAGGCCGGCTATGCTCACCGGGGTCCTGGCGGCGGTCTCGAGTATGGCCAGCGCGGTCTCCTCGTCGGGGACGATGCCAGTCAGCAGTATGAGCGCGAAGCCGCAGGCCCCCATGGCGAGGAAGAAGGGCTCCAGGTTCTCCTCCACCCTCCTCGAGACCATGGGCAGCACCAGCACGAGCACAAGTATCGCCAGCAGGCCCGCCACCACCTCGGCCACCGGCTCCTCCGGCACGGCCAGCTTGACCGCCGCCACGCCCCCTCCACCCGCCCGCGGGAGGCCCTGAGCCCGGGCGAGGGAGGTTGATAAAGTATTACCGTTGTCCGTGACGCGCGGGGGCCCGCGGCGATAGCAGGCGAGCTCCCGGCGGCAGGCCTCGCCTCCGCCAGGTGGAGGCCGTTGGCCGACGCGGGCCTGCCCATAGGCAAGATAGTCGGCGACTCGAGGCCAGACTACTTCATAGTCAGCCTCGACCCCGACCGCGTCCCGCCGCTCTACGACTACGTCTACGTCGAGGTCGAGGAGGTGCCGCCGGGCGAGGACGAGCCGCGCCGCGTCAAGGTCGTCGCCCAGATAAGGTGGGTGAGGAGGCAGGCGGTCGGCATAGGCCCCGAGCACCCCTGGCAGGTGGTTCGCAGGCTCAGCGTCCCCTCGGCCAGCGACACGGTGGTCGCGTACGCGAAGGTGCTGGGCTACAAGTGGCGGGGCCGCATACTGTTCCCCCGCCGCGCGCCCCCCGTCGGCTCCTGGGTCTACCTGGCGCCCGACGAGCTCCTCGAGGACTTCTTCTCGGTGGCGCCGGAGCGGAGGCTGCACCTGGGCTACCTCATCACGAGGCCCAGCGTGAGGGCGTACCTGGACGTCGAGGGGCTCAAGAGGCACGTGGCGATCATAGCCGCGACGGGCGCCGGCAAGACGTGGGCCAGCGTCGTCCTCATAGAGGAGCTGCTGAAGAAGGGGGCCACGGTAGTGGTCCTCGACCCACACGGGGAGTACGTGGCGATGAAGAGGACCGCGTGCAGGCTGGGCCCCGAGTTCTGCGACAGCGTGGTCGTCTTCAAGGCGAGGAGCGACCAGGAGGGCGACTACCAGTACGTGATAAGCGTCGACGAGCTCTCGGCGGAGGAGCTGGCGACGGTGGCGGGGGTGCCCCCGAAGGCGACGAGGATAAGGAGCGTCATCGCGGGGGCCAAGGGGCTCGCCCGCGCCGTGGCACAGGTGGCGGGCTCGGGCTGGGCCGGGCTCCGCGGGATCATCAGGGCGGTCCAGTACGCCATAGACGCGGCCGAGTTCACCAAGATGTCGGGCGGGTCGAGCGCGGGCCTGGGCAGGTTCGTGGACGAGCTCGTGAGGAGGTTCAGCCAGGCGCTCGGGCGCGAGGCCGCCGAGAGGATCAAGAGGCTCATGGACTACGAGGAGGTGCAGAGGTCGGTGCGCAGGCTCTGGCTAGCGCTCCGCAAGGACACCGAGCCCGGCTACGACGCGCTGAGGTACCTCGAGGACCTGAGCAGGCTCGGCGTCTACGGCGTCAAGCGGGTGCCGATAGACAGCCTCCTGCAGCCGGGCAGGGTGACCGTGCTCAACCTGGCCGGGCTCAGCGACGAGGTGCAGGACCACGTGGTCTACAACGTGCTGAGCAGGGTGTTCGGCGCCCGGGTGAACTACGTCAGGGGGCTCCAGGGCGACTCCTACCCCTACCCCGTCGTGGTCATAGTTGAGGAGGCCCACCGCTTCATGCCGCCCAAGACCGCGAGGCAGACCAGGAGCCGCAGCATAGCCTCGACCATAGCCAGCGAGGGCAGGAAGTTCGGCGTCTACATGGTCGCGATAACCCAGAGGCCCAGCAGGCTCGACTCGGACGTCCTCAGCCAGCTCCAGGGCCAGATAATACTGAGGGTCGTGAACCCGAGGGACCAGGACGCGATAAGGGACGCGAGCGAGCAGATGAGCCAGGACCTGCTCGAGAACCTGCCGGGCCTCAACACCGGCGAGGCCGTCGTGATCGGCCCCCTGGCCCCGGCCCCCCTCATGGTGAGGGTGAGGGACAGGGTGCTCGAGTACAGCGGCAAGGACGTCTCCCTCGTCGAGGCCTGGGGCGGCAGCCGCAGCGAGCTCCGCCTCATCGAGGAGTACCGGGCGGAGGCCCTGGCGAGGCTCCGCGGCCTCCTCGAGCAGGACTTCGAGGACCTGGGCGAGGCTGTTTCGGCCCTCCTGGGCGCCCGCGTCGACCCCGAGGTCGTGGAGGCGGGGCTCAGGCTGCTCGCGAGGAGCGAGGTGTGGGCTAGCTACGACGAGTACACGGCCACGGTGTACGGCGAGGCCGCGGGCAGCGAGGTCCGGGTCGCGCTCGGCGAGGGCAGGGTGGCGTGCGCCTGCGGCGCCAGGAGGGTGTGCCCCCACGCCGTCGCCGTGCTCGTCAAGGCGCTGCTCGACGGGCTGGTGGCGGCCAGGAGGGCGGCGGAGCCCGAGCTCGGGTGGTAGCCCTAAACCCGGGCCCCGGGGCCTCCCCGGGCGGCGCCGGTGAGGAGCTGTCGCCCACGCTGAGGCGTGAGGAGGTCAGCCTGGCTCCGAGGCGCCGCACACGGCGTAGACCACCACGCTCCTGACCCTCGCCCCGAGCCTCTCCTCTATCACGTCCACGAGGCCCCGGTCGCCCGCGTCCACGACCCTGCCCTGGTCCAGGCAGACCAGGTTGACGTGGGGGTGGGGCTTGTCGTAGCGCGTGACCCCGGCGACGCTGAAGCTCTGGACGAGCCCGAGCTCCTCGAGGAGCTGCAGCGTGTTGTAGACGGTGCTGGCGCTGATCCCCGGCACCGCCTCCTTGGCCCTCTCGAGTATCTCCATGAAGCTCGGGTGCCTCTCGATGTTCTCGAACACTATCTTCGCCACCGTCAGCCTCTGGGCCGTGAGCCTCAGCCCCCTCCTCCTCGCCTCCGACATGAACCTGGCCAGCTGCTCCTCGGCCCAGCTCTGCGCGACGCTGGCGCCCACCGCCGCTCACCCCTCCGGGGCCGGTGCAACGGCCTTCCACCTAGAAGTGGTTTGCGGGGCTCCGCTAAAGGAACTGTCATCACGCCTTCGGTCAGGCTGGGGAGTACTCGTCACAGCGCCCGGAGGGCTTTTAGGCCAGCCCGGCGATGTATTTTAAGATGTCGGTCCTCGTCACGATCCCTACGAGCCTGCCCGCCTCGTCGACGACCACGAGCCTGCCGATCCCCCGCTCGCTCATCACGCGGATCGCCTTCAGCAGGTCCTCGTCTTCGCGTATCGTTATGACCGGGCTCGACATGTAGTCGCGGACGCGGGCGTCGGTCTTGCCCTCGGCCAGCGCCCTCACGATGTCGGCCTGCGTTATTATGCCAACGAGCCTGCCCGAGTCGTCGACCACGGGCACCCCCTTGATCCTCCTGCTGGTGAGCAGCGCCGCGACCACCCGTATCTCGTCGTCGGGCCTCACGGTGATCGGGTTCCTCGTCGCTATCGCGCCGACCTCCACGGGGGGCACCGCCGCGATCCTCTTGACGCGGAGCACGAGCTGCCCGCTCGAGTAGTCCACGTGCGTCACCACGCCCTCTATCGTCAGCCTCGCCAGGGGGGTGGGGCCGATCGACACCGTGTCGCCCACCCGGATCTCCTCGATGCTGCCGTAGGCCTTCAGGAGCGCCTTGCCCCCCTCCGGGTTGAATATGTCGAGGAGCTCCACGTTCATGACTATGACGTCGACCTCGCGGCCGTCCTTGCGGAGGCGCAGGGGCACGTAGGTGGTCTCGCCCCGGAGCACCTCGTAGGCCTTGAGGGTGGGGACGTACCCGCCCGCCGGCCCGGTCTTGGACTCGACGAGCCCCAGGCTCTTCAGGCTCAGTATGATGTTGCGCACCGTCCCCTCGTCCTTCCTGACGACCTCGGCTATCTCCCTGCTCTTGATCATCCTCCTGTACCTCTCGTACAGCCTGACGAGGGCCTCGAGCACCTCTCGCTGGGAGGGGGTGAGCCTGTACGCCATCACCTACACCCGGCCGCTGGGCGGGCGTACTGTGGCCCGGGTTTACGCCCGGCTAACTGGATCAGGTGGGCATGTAATATATGCTAGGCCCGCCTCGGGGGCCCGGGCCTATCGCGGCGCGGGTGGGAGCGCTTGGAGCGCTACGACGCTGTGGTCGTGGGGGCCGGCCACAACGGGCTCGTGGCGGCGACCGTGCTGGCCAGGCACGGGCTGAGGGTGCTGGT
>WAQM01000117.1 GCA_015520245.1 Pyrodictiaceae archaeon | reverse complement strand
GGCGCCCCCCATGGTGCTGACGTGGAGGCCCCGGGACACGGGGCTACGGAACACGAGCACGAGCCTGTGCGAGCCCACGAGCTTGCCCCCGGAGAGCAGCCCCACCCCCATGACCACGGCGTTCGAGGGGTCGAGGGGGTCGGCCCTCCACGACCTGTAGCGCTCCAGGTGGAGCCTCACCCCGAGGTCGACGGGGCCGACCACGTCGCCTACCCGGTACCTCTCGAGCCTCCACGCGCCCGCGCTCACGTCGACGAAGGCCACGCGGTACTCGGCGGCCTCCACGACCTCCACCTCGCCCCGCTGGCGCGCCTGGGCAGCTCCGCGGGGGGCTCTGCTTACTGCGCCATGGTCGCCAACGTTTCTTTATAAAAGTTTCCGCGGAAGGTTCCGCTGCCGTGATATAGGCGGCCAGAGGCCCGTATAGCGCGCCGGGGGAGCCGCGTTGACCAGCATACGCGAGATAATGGTGAGCGGGAGGCTCGTGACCGTGAAGCCCGGCACCACCATCCGCGAGGCCGTGGAGAGGATGTACAGGGCGCAGGTGGGGAGCGTGCTGGTCGTCGACGACGAGATGAGGCTCCTCGGCATCTTCACGGAGAGGGACCTCGTGAGGGTCGTCGCCACGGGCGTCCCCCTGGACACCCCGATCGAGAGGGAGATGACGACGAAGCTGATCACGGCCTCGCCGGACGAGAGCGTGGCGATAGTCGCCTCGAGGATGATTGAGCACGGGATACGCCACATACCCGTTGTGGACGAGTCCGGGAGGCTCGTGGGCATAGTCAGCATAAGGGACGTGCTCAGGCACGTTGTAGCCTCCGGCTCCTGGCCCTAGGCAGGCTCGAACCTGCAGAACGGCAGCCTGCTCAGCATGGCCACGAAGTCCAGGCCCCTCACCCAGGCTAGGGCGGGGCCCGGCTCGCGGCCGGCCAGCTCGCGGAAGCCGCGGGCGAGCAGGGCCTCGGCCCTCGCCGCGACCTCGGCGGCCTCCAGGCCCTCGAAGTCGCCGACCCTGGACAGCAGGGCGAGGAGCGTGCCGTACTGGGCCTCCTCCACCAGCTGCGGGTTGTGCACGCTCACCGCGACCGCGCCCGGGCCCCGCGCCTCGAGCAGGTAGCCCCTCAGCCTCAGCCTGCCCGGGGGCCTGCAGCCGGCCAGCCTCCTGGGCCTCGGCGGCCTGTAGCCCTCGGTGACGGCCCTGGACGCGAGCCTCCTGGCCTCCGCCGTCACGTCGCGGGGCTCGTACTCCTCCATGGCTATGACGGTGTCGGCCACGGCGAGGAGCGGCTCGTGGCCCTGGCTCACGATGAGCAGCGACACCCCGTGCTCGACCATCGACCTCGCCTTGGCGGCCACCGGCGACACGCTCGATCTCGACACCAGGCTCAGCGACACCGGGTCCGTGTACAGCATGTTCGACGCCACGTAGTCCTCGTCCATGACCAGCAGCCTGGCGCCCAGCTCGACCGCCTCCTGTATCGCGGCGGCGGTGCTCGTGGCGCCGCTGGCGTCGCTGGTGGTGAAGCACCTCGTGTCGCGGCCCCCGGGGAGGTCGTGGATGAACGTCTCCAGGTCGACGCAGGAGACGAACCTGCCGTCCTCGGCCCTCACGACCACGGTCTCCCTGACCGACACCACGAGCTCCCTGCCGTCGCCGGGCACGTGGTCGTATATCCCCAGCGCTATGGCCTCGGCGAGCGTGGTCTTGCCGTGGAACGCGGAGCCGACCACCAGCGTGAGGCCGCGGCGGACGAGCAGCCCGGCCACCGTGCGCCCCGTGGGCAGGTCTATCTCGGCCCTCAGCGACGGCGGCGACCGGAACGGCTTCGCGCCCGGCAGCGGGTCCTCGCAGCCCCCGCAGCGGCGTGGCAGCACCGAGCCGTCGCCCACGAAGGCAACGGCGCCGAGCTCGGGCAGCACCCTCCTGATGTACTCCTGCTCCACCCAGGCCCCGACGTGCCTGGCGAGCGACGGGTTGTCGTCGGTGAGGGCCTCGGCGACCCTCCGGGCCGCGCGCGGCAGCACCTCGAGGAGCAGCCTCTCAGCCTCCCTCCCGAGCACCCGCCTGCCCCTCGAGGGGAGGCCGACCCAGACCCTGAACGTGACGTGGGCCCCGTCGGCCTCGGCGCCGCTCCTGGGCAGGATCGCGTTGCTGGGCCTCGGGAGGCCGAGGTAGCCGCTGCGCCCCTCGCCCACCCTCCTGGAGAGCCTGCGGAGGGCCTCGTACATCCTGCGGTAGGCCCAGTCGGCCACGGGGACCGGGTGCCCCGCCAACCTGGACAGCCGGTGCCTGACCCTCAGCCTGACCACGCTCGGCGGCGCGTACGGGTCCCCCTGGACCCTCACGACCTCCACTAGGACGCCGTCCACGACCTCCCGCGCGCCCAGGAGCTCGCGGTAGGCGCCGTAGCCGCGCCCGTCTATCCTCGCCAGGACGCCCGAGATGCTCTCGCCCCTGGCCATCACCCGGTCCTCCACTCCATCACGTGGCCCGGCCAGGCCACAGCGCCGTAGTTGTCCGGCTCGGTCACCCACACGGAGACCCTCAGCCCGCGCCTCGAGGCCCAGCCGGCCACTAGCCTGGCCAGCTCGGCCGCGCTGCGGTCGCAGTCCGCCACCGTCCAGAGGGCCGGGCCCCAGCTCGACTGGATCAGGTAGTAGCCCTCGCGCCGCGCGAGCTCGACCAGCTCCTCGGCCTCGGCGCAGCAGTAGACGCCGCCCTGCCCCAGCTCGGCCCAGTACCCGCCGAGGGCCCTGTTGTACTCCCAGAGCGCCCTCACGAAGCACTCGTGGCGCCCCTCGGCGGGTACTGGGCCGAGCTGGGGCAGGGCGGCGTCTACTGCTGCGCCGAGGCCGAGGAGCTGGTCGAGCTCGCGCGGCGCGAGGGCTACTACCTGATCC
>WAQM01000116.1 GCA_015520245.1 Pyrodictiaceae archaeon | reverse complement strand
TTTCCTCCCTCTCCGGCGGCAACGGCAGTGGCACTTTGATCGCGGGCCTGGCGCGGCCAGGCTTGGCGCCCTCGAGGTACGCCCTCACGACGTCGAACACCGTCACTACGCCGACCACCACGCCGCGGTCGGGGTCTATGACCGGTAGCAGCGTGAACATGTTGTCCACCATAACCTTCGCGACGTAATGCAACGGGGTGTCGGGCGTCGCCACGGGCGCCCCCCTCAGCATCACCGCGCGGATTTTAGCCACGCTCTTGAGGCCGCGCTCGCTCTCGCGGTGGAAGAACCAACGGTTAGTCTCGACGAGCTCGCGCGGCGTCAGCAGGCCCACGGGCGCCGGGTCGCTGAGGCCCCTAACGACGACCTTGCCCAGGACGCCGCGGTAGATGAAGTCGCTCCAGGCCTTGGTCACCTCCTGGCCCGGCTCCGCCAGGAACCGGTCAAGCTCCTCCTTCGTCGCCACCTCCTCGACGGTCTCGGCTATGGGCTGCAGGCCGGCCGCCGCGAGGCCGCGTATGACGTCCCAGACGGTGACCACGCCCACGACCTCCTCCGCCTGCCTCGACCGGAGCACCGGCAGCCCGATGACCGACTCCTCCTCCATCCTCTTGACGGCGTCCTCCACGTCGTCGTCCGCGTACGCCACCGGATAGTCGAGGGCGACGTCCCTGGCCCTAAGGGGGGATAGGTGGCTGGTGACCTGGATCACCTCGCGCCACGTGACGTAACCCCGGAACCTCATCGTGCGCTCGTCGTCGACCAGCACCGCGACAGGCTCCTCACGGTCCCTCATCAGCGCCCGCACCGACGTAGCCGGCGCGTTGGGCGGCGCCACCACCCTCGGCTTGCGCGCCAGCTCCCATACCTTCAAGCTCCGGCCCCCACGAGTAGCCTAGCTGGGGCGCGGTCGTAACGCGTTAAAAGCGTGCGGAGCCGGGACGACCACGGGCGGCGCTGCCGCGGTAGTATAGCCCGGCCAAGTATGCGGGCCTTTCAAGCCCGTGACCCGGGTTCAAATCCCGGCCGCGGCACCACCGCCATGGGCTCCTCCATTGCCGCTTCGGTCGCGGGGTAGCGCGGGCCCGCGGCTGCTCATGCGATGGGACGGCCCCTCGACCGGGCGCGCCGGCCCTCGCTACGAGGGCCGGTGCCCGCTACGAAGCGTGCCCGAGCCGCCGCCCCAAGCGCGCCTAGGCACCTTGCACCCGTAGCAGGTTCTCAGGGGGCCTCCTCGCCAGCCACGCCGCCCCCACCAGCACCGCGTCGTCGCCGAAGCGCGTCATTACGACCTCGGGCATCCTGTTGGTCACGTACATGGATGCGAGCCGGGCCGACCTCTCTATCAGCTCCGGGCTGCTGAGGGCCACCGAGCCGCCCACGATTATGACCTCCGGGTCGTAGACGTTGACCACCGAGGCTAGCCCGGCCGCGTTGACGCGGGCTAGCTCCTCGACAACGTACGCCGCGAACTCGTCGCCCCCGCGCCACAGCTTGAAAACCGTCTCGGGCCCGACGGGCCCCCTCAGCGCCGCCCTGTAGAGCTCGGTCTCGGGCCCGGGCCACGAGAGGGCTAGCACCCTAACGAGCTTCCACATGTTCCTGCCCGAGGCCAGCGCCTCCCAGTGGCCGATGCCGCCGCACCCGCAGCGCACGGGCAAGTGGTAGGCTACGACGACGTGGCCTACCTCGTGAGCGTTACCGTCCTTGCCCAGGAGCAGGTTGCCGTCGACGACAGCGCCGGCGCCTATACCACTGCTTATTGTCAGGTAAACCACGTTGCGGCGCCCGCGCCCGGCGCCCGCCACGTACTCGCCGTAGACCGCCGCCACGCAATCGTTGACCACGTAGACCGGCGCCCCGAGCGCCTCGCTGAGCACGTCGCGCAGCGGGATGTATCTAGCCCTCACGTTGGGCGGGTTGACCACTGCCCCCCTCCTTATGTCGAGAGGGCCCACGCTGCCCACGCCGACCGCCGCCGGCCTGGAACCCCCCAGGAGGC
>WAQM01000115.1 GCA_015520245.1 Pyrodictiaceae archaeon | reverse complement strand
CTGGCCGCCTCGGTAGGGCTCCTGGCGTCCGAGCTCGTGGGCGGCAGCCGCCTCGCGTGGACGCTCGCCGCGATGCTAGCCGCCGTCGCGCCGCTGGCCCGCGCGCTCGGGCGCGAGGGGGCCGACCCCGAGAGGGTCTCGGCGGTATTCGTGGCGGCGACGGCGTCGCTGAGCGTGCTCGCCCTCCACCAGGCCGCCGCCGTGGCGCCGGCCGCCGAGGTCTTGGCCCTCGTGGTCGGGGACCCACTGCTCACGTCCTGGGAGGACGTGGCCGAGGCTGGCTCCGTCGCCTCGCTCGCGGCCGCCGTGCTCGCGCTGACCTACCGGGAGCAGGTGTGCGCGGCCGTGGACCGGGACGGAGCCCGCCTCGCGGGCCTGAGGGTCTGGCTGTACGACCTCCTCTTCCTCGTCGCCCTCTCCGTCGCCGTCGCCGGCCTGCTGAGGCTCTCGGGGTTCGTGCTCGCGCACGTCTACCTGCTCCTACCCGGCGCCACAGCAATGGCCGTCGCCGAGCGGGCCTCGGCCGTGCCGCTGGCCTCGCTCCTGGCCGCAGTCGCTGCCGGGCTCGTCGGGCTCGCAGTAGCCGTGGCGGCCGACGTCGCCCCCTCGGGGGCCATAGGGCTGGCGATGCTGGCCATCTACGCGGCGTCCACCGCCCGGCGGGGGTGGTGGCCCTGACCCAGAGCGCCGAGAGGAGGTGGGCGTCGAGCGAGAGGATCGCCGTGAGGGTGCTCGAGGAGCTGGGGTACAAGGTGCTCGAGCTGCGCAAGAGGGTCCGCATGCACGGCATCGACGTCGCCGAGGTCGACGCGGTCGCGCTAGGGCCCGACGGCCAGCTCTACGCGGTCGAGATCAAGGCGGGCCGCCTCGACGTGACGGGGGTCCGGCAGGCGTACGCGAACGCCGTGCTGATCGGGGCCAGGCCCCTCGTGGTCTGCAAGGGATTCGCCGACGAGTCGGCGCGCGTGATGGCGGAGAGGCTCGGGGTCAAGGTGATTCAGCTGAGCGACGTGTTCCTGGTGGACGCGGAGGAGCTGGAGGACACCGTCAGGACCGCGCTGTACGAGGCGGTCCTCGACGTGGTGAGGGTCCTCCTCGACCCCTCCTACCGCGTCAAGCCGGAGCACATAGAGCTCCTCGAGGCGGTCGCGGAGGAGCCGACGATACTCGACGCGGCACGCAGGCTCGGGCTGGACGTCAAGGAGCTCGCGGAGCGGCTGTCGGAGCTCAGGAGGAGGGGCTACATACCGCGCTGGGCCAGGAGCTGGGACGCGGTGAGGGCTGTCGCCCAGCTGCTGCGGGCCCGCGCTCGCCTCGAGGCTCTCCTCGCGTCGCTGTCGGAGAGCGCGGAGAGGCTGAGGGAGCTCGCCCGGCGGCTTGGAGCCTAAAAGGCTCCTCAAGGCCCGGGGTGATAGCGGCGGCGTGATGAGGCTGGACGAAGACGAACCCTCCCCGCCGCGAGCGGGGAGGGCGTGTGTTAGCGCTGGGTGCTGACCGCCGCCGGGGGTCGGCTAATGGGACCCTCCTCACGGCGCCGCTCGGTGTGGGAACCCCCTCGTCCTCACACCCCCCGCCGCTCGGGCCTGCAGGGGCGCGGGGGCTTAACCATCTCAGCCAGCTCCCTCAGCACCGGGATCTCCTCGAGCTTGCTGCAGGGCAGTAGGTCCCATATGATGCCCGGCGGCTTCTCCGAGGGGTCGTGCTCGAACCTCAGCAGCCTCGTGGGCGTGGCGGCTACGTCTACCAGGACGTCGTAGGGCTCGCGGGGGATCTCGCTGACGAGCTGCAGGTCGTGTATGGTCGTGGCCACCGGCGTCTCGGGATCGAGGATGCCCAGCTCGCGGGCTATGCCGTACTCGAGCTCTGCGTAGCCCTCCCCCTTGCCGACGCGGTGGCCGCGGCGGTCCACGGCCACGCTCCCCGTGACCACGAGGTCTATGGGGCCCATGTCCCTCAGCTCGTCTATGCCCAGCCGCCTGCCCAGCTCGAAGGCGCCGCGGATCGTCGCGGCGCGCTCGTGGAGGTAGGAGGGTATCCTGCGGGGGTCGAGCAGCACGAAGCCCTCGCGGAGCCGGGGCGTGGCCATGACGAGCAGCTTGCCCTGCCGGAGGGCCAGCAGGCGCACCGGCCTCTGAGGCGCGTCGGGGTTGACCTTGACGAGCCTGGCGCGCCGCCACTCGGGCGTCGACGCTAGCCTCGCCGCGGCCTCCTCGGCCCCCACGAAGTTCGGTATGCGGCCGTACACCGGCCTCGGGAACCTGGCCACGCCGCGCTCCTCCAGCAGCCTCCACACGGCCTCGCGTATCCGCGCCTTGGCCTCGCGGGGGTCCAAGGCGGCACGCCCCCACCTACTCCTTGATGTATGGCTTGCCGAGGCTGCGCGGCATCCTTGCCCTGAACCTGAACGCCGCGACCACCGCCAGGGTGCCCAGGTAGGGTATCGTGCGCAGGGGGTAGGTCAGCTCTACCCTGCCCACCACGGCCTGCAGGTAGAGGGCGAGCGACTCGAGGGCGCCGAAGAGG
>WAQM01000114.1 GCA_015520245.1 Pyrodictiaceae archaeon | reverse complement strand
GGCGGCTTGCCCCCGCCTAGTGCCGGGCCCGCCACGATCAGCACGGCCGCAGCCGCGAGGGCGGCGGCCGCGTAGGCCATCAGCCTGGGGGCCCTCTCGCCCTCCAAGGCCTAGCCCCGGCCCAGGGGCAGCATGAAGAGCGGCAGCGTCTGGTTGGCCGGCGGCGCCACGATGACCACGAGCGTGCCGTTGTACCTGGCCAGGTTCTGGACGAACATGTAGGCTATGAGGAGGTCGGTCCTGTTGCCCAGCGCCTCGGCGATGAGCCTTATCGCCTCCATCTCGCCTTTGGCCCTGATGATCCTGGCTTCCATCTCCCCCTGGGCCTCGATTATCATCCTCATCCTTGTGGCGTTAGCGAGCGTGATCTCCTTCTGGAGCTGGTACTGCGCCGCCAGCGCCTCCTGCTGGGCCCTCAGCTTAGCCTCTATGGCGTCCAGGACGCTCTGGGGCGGCATTATCCTGCGCACGGCTATGTCGATTATGTTGACCGCGAGCCTTATCGTCTCGTCGGCCTGCAGCCTCTCCCTCAGCGCCTGGACGATGATCTGGCTGAGCTCCTCCCTCCTCTCTATCACCTCGGTCAGCGTGTACCTGGCTATGACGTCCCTCACCACCTGCCTGACGATGGGCGTTATCACGTTCCTCTCGATCTCCTCGCGCGGTGCGACGGCGTACTTGGTCACCAGGAACTCAACGACATCGGGGTCCCTCCTGATCTCGTACCTCACCGTGACGTCGACGCTTATGCGGGCCCCGTCACGCGTTAGCGCGTCTATCGCCGTGCCCTGGTCGGCCCTGAACGTCAGCGTGCTGACCGCCACGTAGACCTCCTTGACGTACTGCCAGGGGGCCTTCAGGGTCATGGCGGGCCCGAACACGACGCCCACTATCCTGCCGGCTATCGGGTCCACGATCGCCACCGCCTCGCCGACGTCGACCGCAACCACGTTGGCGGCCAGCACGGCGGCGAGCGTGATCAGGGCTATGGCGGCCGCCAGCAGCGCGCCGAGCCTGCGTGGCAGCCTAGGGGGCTCTACCCGGACCGGCACCGAGGCCCCGCGGACGCCCACCGCGCGGTGGCGGCCGCGGGGCCTAAAAGGCGCGCCTGCTAGCGGCGGGCCCTCGCCCTGCGCCTCCTGCGGCGCCTGGCCTCAGCCGCAACCGCTGCGGGCGTGACCAGCCAGCGGTGCAGGGCCAGGGCGGCGGCGGCCGGCAGGAACTCGGTGGGTGCTAGGATCAGGGGCGACAGCGGCGGCACGCCGGGCCCCAGGCCCGCCCAGACGAGGTAGAGCCTGGCAACGACGACGGGCGTGGCGGCGCTCGCGGCGTAGGCCGCGAGGAGGGCGGTGGCCAGCCTCCTCCTGGGGTAGAGGGCCACGGCGGCAGCGGCCACCACGGGCGCGGCCAGCAGCGCGGCGACGGCCACCGCGTTGAGCGGGGTGAGCCACCTCTCAACGACCTGGGCCGCGGGGGCTACCGCGACGCCTGGCCAGTAGAGGCCGGGCGCGCAGTAGGCCAGCGAGGGGGCGGCGAGCGCCAGGAGCGCAGCCGCCGTGGCGCGCCGCGCGCCGACCGCCGCGTCCTCGGACCTGGCCAGGCCGCGGGCGGCCAGCGCCGCGGTGAGCAAGCCGGCCCCCGCCACCGCGGCGGCCTCGGCCACGCCGACCCTCCGCGGGAGCGTCGACAGCTCGACGCCGTAGCCGTTAGCGTAGCCTACGACCTCGAGCGGGGCGAGCGGCACCAGGGGCTGTGGGGGCTGCGAGACGGAGAAGGGCGCGCCGCCGACCCAGAGCCTGTAGGCGGCCCGGTCCCCCGACACCGTGACCACCAGCGGGGCCGCCTCGACCCTGGGGGCCACGGCCTCGGTGTCGACCAGCAGGGGCTGCTCGAGCGCCCTGTAGGCCAGGACCACGTAGGAGGCCACCCGGCGGGGAGGCGGCGGCTCGTGCACGGCGTTGGCCTCGTAGACCGTGACGACCCTCCAGCCCAGGTCGCGCAGCTCGCTCACCGTCCTGGCGAGGCCGCTAGGCGAGAAGAACGCGTCGTGGCTCGGCATCGTGACGACCAGCACCCTGCCCCGCGCGCACGCGTAGGAGAACGAGAGCGGGTCGAGGACCGCGGCCACGCGTGCG
>WAQM01000113.1 GCA_015520245.1 Pyrodictiaceae archaeon | reverse complement strand
GGCTGAGGGTGCTGGTAGTCGAGTCCTCGTACGGCGTCGGGGGGCTGGCGGGCTCGGGGGCCCGCTGGGGCGTCGAGTACGACCGCTACGCCTACGCCGTCGGCCTGCTCCACGAGGGCATAGCGTCGTGGCTGGGCCTGGACCTGGGGGCGCTGCTGCACGAGCCTGAGCCAAGCTGGGTCGACGTCTACGAGGGCGAGGTGTACCTCAGGTGGTGGAGGGACCGGGAGAGGCTGATGAGGGAGCTCGAGGGCTTCGGCGCGGCCAGGGGCTTCGCCGAGCTCGCCGAGGCGGTGGAGGAGGCGTGGAGGTGCCTGGAGGCGAGGGGCCTGCTGCTGACCCCGCTGCCGCCCAGCCTCGCGGAGGCCGCCGAGGCCCTCGAGTCCTGCAGGAGGGGGCTCGGCTGGATCTTCGAGGCCCCGTCGAGGAGGGTGCTCTCGGCCCACCTGCCCGAGGAGCTGTGGGCCAGTGTGCTCTACCCGATCTTCTTCGACTCGAGCGGCTTCGTGCTCGCCTACTTCATGAGGAGGGGCAACGTGTGGGCCCAGCCCAGGAGGGGCATGGCCTCGGTGTCCTCGGCCATCGCGTCGAGGCTGGCCGAGGCGGGGGGCGAGCTGCTGACGGGCGTCAGGGTGGAGAGGGTGGTGGTGGAGCGGGGCCGCGCCGCCGGCGTGCTGCTGGAGGGCGGGAGGCTGGTGAGGAGCAGGGTCGTCGTGTACGCCGCCAGCGTGCTCTCGCTCCCCCAGCTGCTGGGCGACGAGGCCCCCGACCTCCTGGGCAGGGAGGCCGTGGGGAGGCTGAGGTCGCTGGCCGAGTCGAAGCACTACGTCACGCGCGTCGACATCTACCTGGACAGGCCGCCGAGGCCGCCGCGCGGCGAGGGCTGGAGGGGGGTCCCCCTCTACGCGTCCTGGGGCAGCCGCGGCGGCGGCGAGATCACCTACGCCAGCCTCGTGCGCGGCTCGCGCGGGGGCGTCCACCTCGTCCAGTTCTCCGGCGTCGTCTTCGAGCCGGGCGAGGAGGCGCTGAGGGAGCTCGTGCCCGGCATCGAGGACGCCCGGGTCCTCGAGGTGGTGGTAAGGGACTGGAGGAGCCAGGTGAGGTACGGCAACCCCTCGGGCGACCCCAACCACGTACCCATGCACGACGAGTACCTGTTCGACAGGAGGCCGCTGCCGGGCTGGGCCCCGTACAGGACGCCGGTCCCCTGCCTCTACCACGGCTCCGCGTCGTCGTACCCGGGCGGCCAGGTCACGGGGATACCGGGGTTCAACGCGGCGATCCGCGTGCTACTCGACCTGGGCGTGAGGGTGGCGGAGGGGCCGGTGCCCAGGAGGGTCGTCGAGGCCCGCGCGGCGGAGGAGCGCGAGCCCGCCTGGAGGGCCAGGGAGGCCTGCGCCTAGGGGGCGGAGGGGATACAAGGCCGCGGGCCGAGCCCCCGCCCCGGGGGCGGCGGTGCCGTTCCAGCTCAAGGCGGATCGGCGCCTCTACCGCTGCGCCGTCTGCGGCCGCGTGGTCACCGGCGAGCCGATCATGCTCCGGACCTGCTGCATGAACAGGCCCGTCGTGTTCTGCAGCAGGGCGTGCGCCGAGAAATGGGTGCGCGAGTGGCTGAGGAGGCAGGAGCAGCTCGGCCGCGGGAGGGCGCTGGTGAGGCTCTAGGCGCCGCGCCGCAGGTCCTCGGCGATCACCTCGGCCACGCGCCTGCCGGAGACCAGCATGCTGGCGAATATCGGCCCCATCCGCGGCAGGTTGTGGAGCGCCGCCACCGCCATCCCCGCCACGTACAGGCCGGGGAGGACGCGGCCCGTCCTCTCGACCACCAGCCTCTCCGCCTCCTCGGCGTAGACGGACTTCTCGCCCGGCACCATCAGCTGCGCCTCCGGGACCTTCCTAGAGACCACGCTGAGCACCTCCGCGTCGTGGCCGGTCGCGTCGACGACGGCCCTGGCGTAGACGAAGAGGGGGTCGACGTGGAGGCCCGACATTATCACGGCGCTCCACTGCACCGCCACACCGACCACCCTCAGCGGGTTGGTCCTGATGATCACGTCATCCACCTGGACGCCGTGTATGATCCTCGCCCCGGCGTCGATCGCCCCGGCCGCGAGCTTCGCCATGAGCTCGGCCGCGTCGACGACGTAGAGCCTGCCCCTCCTCGCGTACCTGATGCCGAAGTCCTCGAGGATGGGCACAGCCTTCTCGTCGACCACTATCTTGTGGAAGAGCATGCCGCCGCCGCCTATGCCGCCGCCGAAGCTCAGCCTCCTCTCGAACACGACCACCCTGAGCCCCCTCTCGGCGAGGTACCTGGCCGCCGTCATGCCCGCCGGCCCCGCGCCGACGATGACCACGTCGCTCTCGGCGATCTCCCTCCAGTCCTCGGCCGTCGCCTCCACTATGGCCCGCGTTATCTCGACCTCGAGCGGGGGCCCGGCCATGGGCTCGCCCCGTGGCCGGCCGGCTACGGGTAGGGTAAAACGGTGAGCCCGCCCCTAGCGCCGCGCCGGTGCCGCCGGCCAGCGTACATAGGCGGCAGCCCCCCGGCCGCCCCGCCGGTGCGGCGGCGTGGCCCGCGTCGTCGGCGTCGACCCCGGCACGATGAGCATGGACCTGTTCGGCTTCGACGACTCGACCGGCGAGGTGTTCCTGGACGTCAGCATACCCCGCGACGAGGTCACCCGGGACCCCGAGCTGCCCTTGCGCGTCATCCGCGAGGCCGCCGAGAGGGTCGGGGGGCTCGACGCCGTCGTGGCCCCGAGCGGCTACGGCCTGCCGCTGGTCAGGGCGCCCGAGGCCGGCCCCGAGGACGTCGCCGAGGCGACATTCGTGACGCCGTCGGACCACGCGGCCAGGCTCAGGATAGTGGGGCTCCGCGAGCTCATGATGCTGATCCGGTGCAGCGGGCTCCCCGCCTGGTTCGTGCCCGGCGTCGTGCACCTGCCCACCGTGCCGTGGTGGAGGAAGGCGAACCGCATAGACATGGGCACGGCCGACAAGGTGTTCACGGTGGCCGCCGCGCTGGCCAACCTGCTCGACGAGGGCGTCGAGCCGCGCCGCGTGAGGGCGATAGTAGTCGAGATAGGCTACGCCTACACCGCCGCCATGGCCGTGGACTCGGGCAGGATAGTCGACGGCGTCGGCGGCACGTCGGGGGCCCCGGGCTACCTGGGCATGGGCTGCGTCGACGCGGAGCTAGCCTACGCGCTGGCCCACGTCGCCCCCTCGTTCAGCAAGGCCCTCCTCTTCCGCGGCGGCGCCGCCGCGGAAGAGGAGGGCCTTGCTGAACG
>WAQM01000112.1 GCA_015520245.1 Pyrodictiaceae archaeon | reverse complement strand
GGTGCCCGCGGCCGAGGGCTCCGGCAGCGTCACGGCGCCCGCCATCCTCTGGAGCTTCGCGTTCCCCCGGGCGGATGGCTGGTACGCCTTCCACTCGCAGCCCGTGGTCGCCGACCTGGACGGCGACGGCCGCAACGAGGTGGTGGCAGTGGACTCGGCGGGGAGGGTGGTGGTGCTCAACGGGTCTACGGGCCAGCTGCTGGCCGCTGTCACTGCTCGCGACCTGCTGGCGGCCTCCCACACGGTCCCGGCGGTGGCGGACGTGGACGGGGACGGCCTGGCCGAGGTGTTCGTGGGGGGCCGCGACGGCCGCGTGCTGGCGTTCAGGTTCGACCTCGCCGCGGGCTCCTACGCGCTCTACTGGGCCTCGGAAAAGCTCTTCAAGAGGCTGCACGCGGCGCCCCTGGTGGCCGACGTTGACGCCGACGGGTCCCTCGAGGTCGCGGTCGCGGGCCCCGGGGGGCTCGCGGTCCTCGACGCGGCGACGGGGGCCCTCGAGAGGCTTGTCAGGCTCGGCGGTGCCGTCCTCGTGGGGTCGCCGGCCCTCGTGGACGCCGGGGGACTGAGGCTCCTGGTCTACGCCGACCTCTACGGGCGGGTCTACGCGGTCGACGCTTCGGCTGGCAGGGTCGCGTGGAGCACCGACCTGTGGGCCGAGCACGGCCTCGAGCCCTACGGCTACGCGATCCACAGCCCGGCCGCCGGCGACGTGGACGGCGACGGGGCGCCCGAGGTCGTGGTGGCGCTGGCCAGGGAGCTGTTCGGGCAGACGGCGGCTGGAGACTGGTACAAGATGGGCGTCAGGGGCGCGCTCGCGGTCCTCGACGCGGCAACAGGGGCCCTCGAGCAGCTGGTGGAGGTCGAGGGGGGCGCGGCCGCCCCCTGGTTCTCCCAGCCGGGCCTCGCGCTGGCCGACGTCGACGGGGACTCGGCCGAGGAGATCTTCGTCGCGGGCCTCGACGGCGTCCTCTACCGCATCGACGTCGGCCCCGCCGGCCCCTCGGTGGCCTGGCGGGTCGTGGTGGACGACACCGCCCAGTGGTGGCTCCAGGGCAGCCAGGCCGACGCGCCGCCCGTGGCGGCGGCCGTCGCGGTGGCCGACATAGACGGCGACGGCGGCTACGAGGTGGTAGTCGCGTCCACGAGGTCGAGCTACACCGTGGGCGTGGGCTTCGACGACTTCTACTACACCGTGTACTCGGTCGACGCGGCCACGGGGGCGGTCGAGTGGAGCATCGACATCACGGACTACTCGTACCGGGCCTGGGGCGCGTACTCCAAGTGGTCCTGGCCCTCGCTGGCGCTAGGCGACGTCGACGCCGACGGCGCCCTGGAGGTCGTGGCCACGCTCTTCGTCGCGGTGTACGCGATTGACGGGTGAGGCGCCGTGCCCGGCCGCCGGCCCGCGCTGGCCGCCTGGCTCGCCCTGCTCGCGCTGGCGCTCCCGGCGGTCACGGCGCTCGCCTACGTCGACACCGCGGGGGTAGACCACTTCGCTATCCTCTCGACCACCGAGGAGCGGGCCGGCTGCAGGTCGTGCCACCCCGGCTACCCCCTGACGCACGCTAGCGAGTCGGACGAGGTGTTCGCGTCGTACCGCTGCCTCGCCTGCCACTACAACTACAGCCTCACCCGCCCGCTCCACGACCGCCTCGCCTCCTCCGCGCACCGGGTGCTCGTGTGCAGCGACTGCCACGACACCTACCACGGCGGGCACGGGGGCCGCGGCTACGACACGCGAACCGCCGGCTACTACGGGTGCTGGGGGTCGAGGTGCCACAACGTGGTGTCCGAGGACTACTACATCATGGGGGCCACGGGCGTCACGTACCCATCGTTCACGCCGCTCACGGCGCTCAACAGGACAGGGGCTAAGGGGCTGGACCTCACGGCCTTCACCTACCTGGCGTCGGTCAGGCCCGGGACGGGCGTCTACCCGTCCTCGTTCGTGAACCCGCTTGACCTCGATTACGGCACGCCGCCCCCCGGCAGGCTCTACCAGGAG
>WAQM01000111.1 GCA_015520245.1 Pyrodictiaceae archaeon | reverse complement strand
GCCGCCCCGCTTATCGGGAGCGGGGCGGTGATGTCACCAGCTATCGCTGACAACCCGTGACGACGATTGGTCTTGCTGAGCCCGCCCCACTCTTATCCTCCCACCATGCGCCCCACCGGCGGGGGCGCCGGTGAGCGGCCTCCTCTTTCCGAGCCCCGCCTGGGCCGAGGCCTACTGCAGCGAGCTCAACAGGTACGAGCCCTACAAGCGCGCGGCTGCGACGTGGCGGGCGGGCAGCATTCTATTCCTTGTGAGGGACCTGCCCGAGGAGCTGCGCCGGGCCTACGGCAGCGCCGTGGTCGGCTTCGTCCTCGACCTCCACGAGGGGGCCTGCAGGTCCTACGAGTGGGTCACAGATCCTAGCCGAGCCGAGGCAAACTTCATCATATCCGCATCGTACCGCGACTGGGTCGACGTGGTGACGGGCAGAGTTCACCCGGTCGCGGCGTTGATGGCGGGGAGGCTCAAGGTCGAGAAGGGCGACGTGGCGACGCTCATAAGGTACGCGCAGGCGGCGGTCGCGATGGTGGAGGCAGCGAAGAGGGTCCCGACCAGATTCGCGGGCCGCTAGGTGGTACACGGTGGTGCTGGGCCGCCTCCTCGCTGCCTGCGTGCTCCTGGCCCTAGCCGCGATACCCCTAGCGGCCCCCCTCAACCCCGTCCTGCGCATCATAGTCTTCTTCTCCGACCATGTCAGTGGCCCCTGGCTCTACGCGCTAGAGGCGCGGCCCCTCTCGGGTGTCGTGAGGCTGGAGGGCCTCCGCTCCCCGGTCACGGTGGTGGTGGATGTGAATGGTGTTCCCCACATCTACGGCGAGTACGAAGCCGACGTATTCATGGTGCTGGGGTGGGTCCAGGCGAGAGACCGCTTCTGGCAAATGGACGTGCTGAGGAGGATGGGGTACGGCAACCTCTCGGCGCTGCTGGGCCCAGCCGCGCTGGAGCTTGACAAGCTGTTCCGTACGCTGGGCTACCACATCGCGGTCGAGGAGAGCTATCGGGTGGTAGCCGAGCTGGCCCGGGGAGGCGACGAGTGGGCAAGGCGCGCCCTCGAGGCGCTCGAAGCCTACGCGAGGGGGGTCAATGCGTGGCTCGAGCGGGCCCGGGCCGCCAACGCCATCCCCATAGAGTACCGGCTGCTGGGCGCCGAGCCCGAGCCGTGGAGGCCCCAGGACAGCCTAGCGGTGGCGGCGGTCATGATACACGGCCTAGGCTTCGCCCAGACGGACTTCCTGCTGTCGGCGATAGTGGCGTCTGGCAACGACTGGCTCGTGGGGCTCATGTTAGAGGTGACGAGGTGGCTGGCCGAGATCAACGCCACAATACTGGCGCCCGGCGAGTGGAGGGCCTACGCGGAGCTAGCGCAGGGCCTCTCCTTTAAGCCGCAGGTCCCCGTGGCAGACAGGGGCGCGGTCGAGCTCGCGGGCGAGGTGGACGCGGATAGGCTAAGGGCTTACGCCGCGGCCGTGGCTAGGCTCGCCCCCGCGTGGGGGGCCATGTCGAACAACTGGGTCGTGGCGGGAGCTCTGACCGACACGGGCTACCCGCTGCTCGCCAACGACCCCCACCTGGAGCTGACCGTGCCCCCCGTATGGTATGAGTTCCACCTCGTAGCCTACGACACTGGGCTAAACGTCTACGGCGTCGGCTTCCCGGGCGTACCCTTCGTGATCATCGGGCGCAACGAAAGGGTAGCGGTAGGCTACACGAACTCCATGATAGACGTAACCGACTTCTACTACTACGCGTGGCTGGACAACGAGACCTACGTGTACAAGGGGGAGCCAAGGAGGGCCGACGTAAGGGTCGAGCGCATACTCGTGCGTGATCCGCTGACGGGCCGGTACAGCGTGTACGAGCACCGCGTGCTCGAGACCGTGCACGGCCCCGTGCTCGAGGTCGAGGTGAACGGTACCGCGATCAGGCTAGCCGTCAGGACGACCACGACCATCCCCTCTGCGGTCGTGGTGTGGGCCTATCGCGTGATGCACGCCAGGACCGTCTATGACGTGCTCGAGGCCCAGCAGTACTTCTTCGCGCCCATACAGAACGCAGTGGCGGCGGACGTTGAGGGGAACATCCTGTACAGCCCGAGCGGGCTGATACCCGTCAGGACGAGGCTCCCCGTGGTGGTTGTTGAGGCCCCCAACGGGACGATGAGGGTCGTGAACACGGGCTTCCTCCCCTTCAACGGTAGCCGGGGAGAGGGCGAGTGGCTGGGCTTCGTGGATTTCGCGTCGATCCCAAGGCTCCTTAACCCGCCGAGGGGCTACGTGGTCACGGCCAACAATCTGATCGCGGCCGACTACCCCTACTACCTGCAGCTCGCCGTGTGCGACCGATACCGCTACGCCCGCATAGTTGAGCTTATCGAGGAGGGGGTGCGCCGCGGCGAGCTAACGGCTGAGGACATGAAGAGGATTCAGCTGGACACAGTGAGCCTGGCGGCCAAGAGCATTATCGAGTTAGCGTCAGCGATCCTCGGTGAGGAGCTCGTCGGCGAGTGGGACTACGGAATGAGGGTCGATGACTATAGGCCGGCGCTGGCGTACGCGCTCATCCGCGAGCTGCACGACCTCCTATGGCGGCAGGTCTTTGAGAAAGCGGGCCTCAGCGCCGACTACGGCTGCCGCGGCCTGAGACTAGAGCTCACCGAGTACGTGCTGAAGCGGGCGGCAGCCGGCGACACGTGGTACCTCGAGAGGCTGGGCTACAGCGACCCCGAGGCGCTCGTGCGCGAGGCGCTCGAGAGGGCCAGGGCGAGGCTGGCCGAGTTGTACGGAACGGATGACGTGCTAGGGTGGGTGTATGGTGCCAAGCACCGCTACGTGATAAGGCACGTCCTTGGCGACTACTTCCCGTGGCTCAACTACCCAGAGTACCCGGCGCCCGGCGGCCCCTACACGGTGAACCCGTCTCCCGAGCCCGAGCTGGGCTATTGGGTAAGGCACGGCCCTAGCGTGCGCTTCGTGGCATCGCTCGAACCCGGAGCCGAGCCCCCGGCCTGGTTCCAGCTGCCCGGCGGCAACAGTGGCAACCCGTTCAGCAGGTTCTACGATAACCAGCTCGAGGGCTGGGTGGCAGGGCGCTACCACGCTGC
Organism: Pyrodictiaceae archaeon; assembly: GCA_015520245.1. GTDB lineage: Archaea > Thermoproteota > Thermoprotei_A > Sulfolobales > Pyrodictiaceae > WAQM01. The sequence goes on along the minus strand of WAQM01000111.1, from coordinate 4,228 downwards.
CAGCCTCGAGCGGAACCCCCTAAAGCTTGCGGAGGTGGTCGACGTCGTATCCCAGGCCGTGTTCGTCCCTGCGAGGTGATCGCGGTGGGAGCCCGGGGTCCCGCGGGCGCGCTGACCCTGGTGGCATTGAGCTACGCATCCTACATGCTCGTGAGCCTCGCGGGTTACCTCGCACCCCCCGCGGCCCTCTACGCCCCCCTCGCTGCTGGCATCGTCGCGGGGCTCATGGCCCCACCGAGGGCGAGCGCGCCGTCGGCACTCCTCGGGGCACTCCTTGGGGCCGCGACGTTCATGGTCTACTACGCGATAAGCGCGCCAGTCGAGTTCCAGATAATGGTGGGCAAGCTAGGCGCGGCGGCCATGGCGCCGCTAGCGTACTCCGCAGCTATGGCCTTAGTGTCGGCCGCGGCGGCGAGCGTGGTGGTGCGCAGGCTAAGCGGGGCCGAGCAGCTTCGAGGCCGCGTAGGCGGCGTAGGCCAGGGCGGCGCTGACGGCGGCGGCGACGGCTAAGGCCCTGGCCACCCCCCGGATTCTGCCGAGGCTATGCACGTCGCTCCGCAGCCGCGCCCTTACGGCCGCGGCCGCTAGAGCCCCAAGCGCCGCCAGGCTAGCCGCGTAGGCTAGCGCGAAGGCCGTGTGGCCCTCCACCACGATATAACCTCCCGTGCGGCCCCGGGGCCCCGGGCCGGCCGTGCGGCGCGTAAAGCTTGTTGAGCCGCAGATAGGCGACGAGGAGGTCGAAGCGGTCACCCGGGTGCTTAGGAGCGGGTGGCTAGCACACGGCCCCCTAGTCGAGGAGTTCGAGAGGAGGTTCGCAAGCTACGTGGGCGTCAAGCATGCGGTGGCCGTAGTTAACGGCACGGCCGCTCTGAGGGCGATATTCCGAGCTCTGAAGCTGCAGCCGGGGGATGAGGTGATAGTGCCCTGCTTCACCTTCATAGCGTCGGCCAACTCGGTCCTGCTGGAGGGCGGGAGGCCGGTGTTCGCTGACATAGAGCTGGAGACGTACAACATCGACCCGGACTCGGTCCTCGAGAGGATAACCAACCGCACGCGCGCCATACTAGCGGTTCACCTCTACGGCCACCCCGCTGACATGAAGGCGCTGCGCGAGATAGCTGAGGACCACAAGCTCGCGCTGATCGAGGACGCAGCCCAGGCCCACGGGGCCTCGACGCCCGAGGGGCGTGTAGGCGGCCTGGGCCTCGCGGCGGCATTCAGCTTCTACGCCACAAAGAACATGACCACCGGCGAGGGCGGCATGGTTACTACGAATAGCGACGAGCTGGCGTACGTGGTCAGGATGGTGCGCGACCACGGCCAGGAGGGCAAGTACCGCCACGTCATGCTGGGCGAGAACCTACGCATGACTAGCATCCAGGCGGCGATCGGGCTAGCGCAGCTGGCGAAGCTTGACAGGCTCAACGAGATTAGGAGGCGCAACGCGCGCGCCCTCACGGAAAGGCTGAGTGGCACGGGGCTCGTCCTCCCCGTGGAGAGGCCGGGCTACAAGCACGTCTACCACCAGTACGTGGTTCGGGTGGAGGAAGAGAGGCTCGGCATCTCCCGGGACGAGCTCGCCCGGCGGCTGGCCGAGCGGGGGGTCGAGACGGCCGTTCACTACCCCACGCCAGTGCCCGACCAGCCGCTCTACCGCGCGCTAGGGTACCCGCCGTCGAGCACGCTGTGCCCCAACGCGTTGAAGGCCTCCCGCGAGGTGCTCAGCCTGCCCGTGCACCCCGGCCTGACGCTGAGCGACATCGACTATATAGCGGAGGCCGTTAAGGAGGCGCTCGGCGGATGAGGTAGAACTCCCCGGCCGGACCCGCGGGGGGTGACGAGGACCCCCAAACCACCGACGCGGCGACCGTGATGAGCCTCCCATCTCAGCCGACCGCGTGAGGAGCTTCACGGTAGCTGACCATGACGTGCCTCCCGCGCGTCGTGGAGGAGCAGACCCGCTACGCGCTGCTCAGATTGATGCACGAGCGCGGGTGGGAGAGCATATCCTCGCGCAGCAGGCTGTCGAGCAGCCGCCTCGCCCACAACCCGTTCCAAGAGATCGCCGTGAGGCTGCTGGTGTGGGGTGGCGGCCTCGTCGAGAGGGGCTGCGGCGGCCCCGTTAAGCACCGCGAGGCCTACCGCGGCAAGATCTTCAGATACCACGGCTGGGGCTGCAGCGAGCCCGTCGACGTGGTGTACACCCACGAGGGCCGCGGTGCCGAGGTGCTGGTCGACTACTTGCCCTACGGCGAGCCGCGCCCGCTCATAGTCATCGACCTCTCCCAGCTGCTTGAGCACAGGCTCGACAGCGAATACGCGAGCCTAAGGAGCCAGGTAGCGTCAACCCTGGGGGTTCTGCGCCTCTTCCTGTGGGACGCCCACATGCTGGTGACGTCGGCGAGGCCCGGCGTGGCCCACTGGCTGTCACTGGTCCTGGGGAGGGCACGGGTCGCCTTCACCGACATGCCCACCGGTGAGGCGCTCGAGCTGCTTGGCGTGCGCAGGGCGGTGCTCCTCGACCCGAGCGCCGACGAGGAGCTAAGCGCTAGGGACGTGCTTACGGCCGAGGCCTTCATCATCGGGGGGATCGTAGACAAGATCCCGAGGCCAGGGGCCACGGCGGCGCTGGCTCGTAGCGTGCCCTGGGCCGCGAGACGCAGGGTGACACTCCGAGGCAGCGTGATCGGGGTGCCCAACAGGATAAACTCGATCGCTGAGATCGTGCTGAGGGCCCGCTACGAGGTGTGCGGCGATGTCGAAGAGGCTATACGCAGGGCCATGAGCCCTCACGACGCGAGGCTCAGAGCTTATGTGGAGATCTCGAGGGCGGCGCGCGGCAGCGGCAGGGTCAGCTGGGACCTCTACTGCAAGCTGAAACGCTGGCTGCCGCTGACCCCCAACGACTTCGTGAGAGCGGCCAGGATGGCTCACGTGGAGGTCGTCGGGGACCGGGCAGCCTGCGAGGACGAGGAGGAGTGAGAGTCAGCAAAGACCAATCTCTTCATCGCGGGGCTCTGCGATAGCTGGCTCATCAACCCCGCGCGCGTACCACGAACGTATCGCCCCGCTTAATCAGCGTGCCCTCCTCGAGCAGGTTCCTTATCGCCTCGTCGAAGTACATCTTGTCGACCCGGATTCCATACCACTCCTCGAACTTCGCCTCGAGCTCGTCGCGGGTCCACTCCCTCTTACCAGCCTTGGCCTCCTCGACCACCATCCTCCTCATGAACTGCGTCACGTCCTCGAGCCTCGTCCAGGGGTACTGGAACCACACCCACTCCTTGACCTCCATGTAGTAGTAGTCGGGCTTGAACTTGGCAACGCTGCTTATCCACTGCAGGACGGCGACCCTAAGCTCGTCGGGCTTCCAGTTCTCCTCGACGAACTTGCGCGCCAGGAGCACGGTCTCGCCAGTGTCGACGATGTCGTCTACAAGGAGGGCCTTGTGCCCCCGGAGGTCGACCTTATACGGGAACTTAAGCACGGCCCGCTCGGCAGCCTTAGCAGCTTCGGTCCAGTGCTGGCTCTGGATGCTCAGCAGGTTCTCGACGCCCAGGAAGTCGCAGAGGAGGCGCGCCGGGACGTAGCCGCCGCGGGCGACGGCGATTATGACTGTGGGCTTGTAGCCGGACTCCTTCACCTTCTTCGCCAGCCCGTAGCTCCACTCCACTATTTCGTCCCACGTCACCAGTTTCACGCGGACCTTGGGCACAATGCTTCCCTAGGGTGGGGTGAGACCAGGGACCTATAAGTTGTGCGGTCGCTACCGGCCCGGCACACTTCATCGGTCCGACCTCAGCGGGCTAGAGGAGCGCAAGGGGGCCAGCTCATCCCGCTGTGCCCCGCCTGACCGACCCGCCTCATCGCGGCCGCAGCCGGGCCTCCGCGGGTGTGAGACCGGCGGGGCCGCCATGGCGACAGCTATTTCGGGGGCCTTATAGGGTCTACCGCGCGCCACCCGGGCCCCGGCCTAGGTGGTCGCGCTGCGGGTTATCGGCGTCGACGTGGAGCCGGGTTGCATGGGCAGGCAGAGGTGCTTCAGCGTAGCTGTAGTCGAGAACGGGAGGCTCATCGCGAAGTACGAGCATGTACCCGCGCACAAGCTCGTGAGGCTCGTGTGGGAGTTCAGGCCCCGCGTGATCGCCGTGGACAACGTCTACGAGCTGGGTGAGAGCGAGCGTGAGGTCGCCAAGCTCGCCTCGCTGCTACCCGAGGACACCGAGAT